>CAZJXU010000264.1:0-7743 GCA_964550095.1 uncultured Spirochaetales bacterium
TGTCTGAACGAATATGCCTCGGGCGGTCGGGGCGAGCGGTCCGGATGGACCGGTGCGCCCGCGGCCCCGGGTGGTCGGGGCCGTCGCCGCAAGCGCGCGGGCGGCAGGCGACCTGGTCATATCGCCTGGGGCGGCAGGCAGGCGGCCGGCGCGTTACGCCGGGCTCACGAAATTTGGCCTGTCGGTCGAATCGTGTCAGCCGTGCGGGACTGCCTGGTGGTTACGGGGCCAACAGGGCCGGCCGCCACACCCCGCCGTTCAGCGCCCGCGAAAGTTAGGAGTGCGCTTTTCGAGGAAGGCGCGCACGCCCTCCTGGTAATCCTCGCTGGCGAAGCTGCGCTCGATTTGCGCCTGCAGCGCCGCCCGGTCCTGCGAGGCGGGGGCCCGGCCGAGCGCGCGCAGCACCCGCTTGGCCGCGGCCAGGGTCAGCGGCGCGTTTTCGGCGATGCGTTCGGCCAGCGCGCGCACTTCGCTTTCCAGTTCGCGCTTGGCGAACACGCCGTTCAGCAGGCCCAGCGCCAGCGCCTCCCCTGCGTCCAGGCGCCGCGCGCTGAACAGGATGTCCTTGGCGACGGCCGGGCCGACCAGTTCGCTGAGCGCCTCGATGCCGCCGACGTGGTAGGCGATGCCGAGCCGCGCCGCCGGTATGGCGAACACGCCGTCGTCCGCGGCGTAGCGCAAGTCGACCGAGAGCGCGGTGGCCATGCCGCCGCCTATGCAGTAGCCGTGGATCATGGCGAGCACCGGCTTTTCGACTTCGGCCAGTGCGGCAAAGGCGCGGCCGGTGAGTTCTTCGTAGGCTGCTGCGGCGGCGCCCTTGCGACGTTCTTCAAACTCGGAAATGTCGGCGCCCGACACGAAGGCCTGCTCGCCTGCGCCCCGCAGTATCAGCACGCGCACTTCCGGGTCCTGCGCCAGCGTTTCGACGGCTCCGGGAATCTGCTCCCACATGTCGGCGGAAACGGCGTTGCGCCGCTCCTGGTGGTCGAAGATCAGCCAGCCCAGCCGGCAGTTCTTTTCAGTATGGATGCGTCCGCTCATGTCGATACCCTAGCGCGGGGCGGCAGGCGCGCGCCGCGTGCAGACCTGCGTGCAGTACCGACGACACGAAAACGCGGGCCGGCGCGGCGACGGTGGTCGGTGCGGCTACGGCGCGCGGCGCGCCTCACCGAGCGGCGCGCCTCGGCGAGCGGCGTCAGTCCCGGCCGAGGCCGGTGATTTCATCGCCGAAGGCGCGCGCGAACCAGCCCTTGACCTCGGGCAGCGCGGCCAGTTGCCGGGTGTCGCCGGGGCGCGCGCCGGCGATGGCCAAAAGCGCAGTGTTCGGACACAGCACGCCGGGTTCGATGTCGAGTTCCCGCGCGCGCCGGCTGCGCCAGTTTTTCAAAAGCACCATGTGTCGTTCGGCGGCGCCGCTGATGCGCCGCCTGGAAGCGGCGTTGCCGTTTGCGCCTTTCGGTATCGGCCCGTGCTTCTTTTTGGCGCCGCGCTGCACTGCCTTGAAAATTTCCTTGCCCATGCGGCGCATGATCACCCGGCTCACGCCCTTCACCTTCGCCAGCGCCGCTTCCGTGGCCGGCGCCACTTCGGCAATTTCCAGAAGCGCCCGGTTGGAGAGCACCTTGAAGGGCGGGCGATCGACATCGCGCGCGCGCGCGTCGCGCGTCAGGTACAGCTCGCGCAGCACCGAAAGCGCGGTGTCGGGAAGGGTACGCGCGCCCTTGATGCGCAGGTAGCCGAGCTTGTCGAAGCTGCGCTCGCGCGCTTCGAGGCGCGTGAGGGCCTCGAATTCTTCCAGCGCCCAGTCCAGGCGCTTCTTGCGGCGCAGTTCCTTTTCCAGCAGCTCCGAAAGGCGCACCAGGTGCTCGACATCTTCCGCGGCGTACTTCAACTGGCTCTCGCGCAGGGGACGCGCCGACCAGTCCGAGCGCTGCTCTTCCTTGGGCAGGCTTAGCCCCAGGTGCTGCTCGGCCAGGGCGGCTAGGCCGACGGCGCGGTACCCGAGCAGTTGCGCCGAGATCATCGTGTCGAACAGGTTGGCGAAGCGGAAGCCGCAGTCGCGCTTCAGGATGAACACATCGTAGGCGGCGGCATGGAAAACCTTGCGCACCTCGGGCGAGGCGAAGACCTTGCCCAGCGGCGCCAGCGCCTTCGGGCCGCCCTCCATGGCGAGCGGATCCACCAGGTAGGTGCGCCGCCGGGTGGCGATTTGCACCAGGCAGGTCTTGTCGAAGTAGTGGTAAAAGCTGTCCGCTTCGGTATCGACGGCCAACACCTTCTGCTTCAGCAGCTTTTCCGCCAGGGTTTCGAGCGCTTTTGCGGTTTCGATGCGCTCAATATCGGCCAATGGTTCGCTCCACGGGGGTGGGGAATCGCCGGGTGGGGGAGCCAGGGCGTCTCGGCGGTAGGGGCAACATAACCGAGTTTCGGCCCCGTGTAAAATCAAACGCTGTTCAGGTATGGGCAGAGGGCGTGCCGCGGGCCCACAAGTGGTTGAAAAGACTGAAAAATTCGGATTTCGTGCGGTCGGCGGGCGCAGGCCGGGCGGCTGCCCGGCGCCGGGCCGGCGCGCCGGGCGACGCGGGCCTTTCGGGAAGGCCGGGCGCCGGGGATGCCGCGCCCGGGGCGCGCCCTCTGTGCCTCGAACGAGCGACAAATTCCCCCGGGGGATTTGTTTGCTCGTTGTTTGCAGATTTTTGGGGATTTCCCGGGGAAAACGCTACATATAGGACGTTGATTCACAAAAACACCATATATTGTGTCTAAAACTTTGAGATTTGTTTGATCGTTGTTTGCAAAAGACGGCAAATTTCCTAAAAATCGCTCAAAACCCGGCCCCGGGCCCTCCGTTTGGCCGGCCCGAGGGGCCTCCGCCTGGCCCCCGCTCGCGCTGCTGGCCCATCCACGCCGCCCCCGGCCCCGCCAGGCGACCGAGGGGCAACTGGTCGCGTACAATGCAAACCGTTCAGATGGGGGGCAACTGGTTGCGCAAAATGCAACCGTTCAGAAGGGGGCAACCCGCGAGCGGCGGACGATACTCCCGAGGCCCACGGTTCCAGCGCCAAGGCGAAGTTTGATAAACTGGACACTGCCCCCGAGGAGATCAAAACATGACGCCCCATTCTCCGAAATATCTCGCCGACCTGGTGCGAGAGTTGGTGAAGAATCGCTCAGAAACCCCCTGGCTTGAATTCAAGCACAACAAGGCCGAGCCCCAGGAAATTGGCGAGTACATTTCCGCCCTGTCCAATAGCGCGGCCATCGCGGGAAAGACACACGGCTACCTGGTATGGGGTGTGGACGACCAGTCGCACGCCATTCTGGGGACAACATTTTCTCCGGATACGGTCAGGAAGGGCAATCAACCTCTCGAAAGTTGGCTCCTGCAGATGACTGCGCCCCGGATTCACTTTCGCTTCGATGAAGCGAGCGTTGACGACAAGCGCGTGGTCATACTCGAAGTGGAACACGCTCGCAGCCAGCCCATCGCTTTCAACGGAAGGGAATACATTCGGATCGGGCAGGTCAAGAAGCCGCTTCGGGATGCGCCGGAACTGGAGAGGCAACTGTGGCGAACATTCGACGACACGCCGTTCGAGGAAATGATTGCCGCTGAACATCAGGACGCCGACGATGTGTTGCGGTTACTCGACTGGCCTGCGTACTTTGATTTGCTCGAACAGCCACTGCCGGCCAATCAAGACGGCATATTCGAGTCAATCCAGAGCGATGGGTTGATTGCGAGGTGTCCTGCGGGCGGGTGGGACATTACCAATTTCGGGGCGTTGCTCTTCGCCAAGCGATTGAGCGATTTCCGGTCACTGAGGCGGAAAGCCGTTCGGGTTATCCGGTATCATGGAACAGATCGAATCAGGGCCATTGGAGAAAAGGAAGGAAACAAGGGATATGCGAGCGGATTCAAAGATCTGGTTGACTATATTAACAGACTTCTACCGTCCCACGAGGTATTCGGGCCGGCTCTCCGTAAAACGGTTCCCGAGTTCCCTGAAATTGCCGTGCGGGAGCTGGTGGCTAACGCGATGATCCACCAGGATTTACACGCAAAGGGTGTCAGCCTCATGGTCGAGATATTTGACGGCCGGGTCGAAATCTCGAATCCCGGAGAGCCGCTGGTGCCGACGAATCGGTTTGTGGATGCACGGCCAAAGTCTCGAAATGAATCCATCGCAACACTCATGCGACGTTTTCATATCTGCGAAGATCGCGGAACCGGAATCGACAAGGCGCTTTCCGAGGTGGAATTCTATCATCTCCCTGCGCCTTTGTTTGAGGCATCGCTCGGCTTTACACGCGCCACCCTGTTCGCACACAAGAGTCTGAGGGAAATGGACAAGACAGAACGAGTCAGGGCGTGCTACCTGCATGCATGTCTCCGCTACGTTTCCGGCAAGAAAATGACGAATACAACCTTGAGAGAGCGTTTCGGTATGGGCTCTAACAATGTTGCAGACGCATCGCGGTTTCTCAAAGAGGCCGTTGAAGCCGGAGTCATCCTTGTCCGGGATCCCTCTGTGGGAAGCAAGGCCCGAAGTTACCTGCCGTTCTGGGCGCGCCCCGAGGACGAATGACATCGCCACGAGGGGCGGGGCGGCAACCGGGATGTCGCGCCCGGGGCACGCCCTCTGATCCTCGCATGAGCGACAAATTCCCCCGGGGGATTTGTTTGCTCGTTGTTTGCAGATTTTTGGGGATTTCCCGGGAAAAACGCTACATATAGGACATTGATTCACAAAAACACCATATATTGTGTCTCCGGCTTTGAGATTTGTTTGATCGTTGTTTGCAAAAGATGGCAAATTCCCCAAAAATCGCTCAAAAACCGGCCCGGGGCCCTCCATTTGGCCGGCCTGAGCGGCCTCCCCGCCGGGCCTGTCCGCGGCCTCCGCCCCTCGCAGGAAGCCGGCCACCGAGGCCCCCCGTGGAGAGGCAGGGAGGCGGCGGCACGCCGCGCCGTGCGATGGGAAAGGCCCTTGCAGGCACTCGGGGCGCCGCGTGGCGGCGCGGGCAGATTGCCGCCTGTCGTGGCCGGCCTGCTGCGCCGCCTGGCGGCGAAGCTTTCCCCCATGCAGGACGGCGCACCCGGATTCGCCGACTTGCGCCGTAACGCATACTCTAAGGCCGGGAGGAGAACCCTGTGCGCTGGAACAACGCGTTCATTCCGACGCTGCGCGACGACCCCGCCGACGCCGAAGCCGCGAGCCACCGCCTGCTGGTGCGCGCGGGCTTCGTGCGCCAGCTCATGTCAGGCGTGTATTCGCTGCTGCCGCTCGGCTTTCGGGTGGCCCGGAAAATCGAGCGCATCATCCGGGAAGAAATCGTGAACATCGGCGGCCAGGAGTTTTTCCTGCCCTGCCTGCAGCCTTTCGAGCTCTGGGAACGCACCGGGCGCGGCGCCATCCCCGAGGCCTTTCGCGTAAAGGACAGGCACGGGGCCGATCTGGTGCTGGGGCTCACGCACGAAGAGGTGTGCACCTCGCTCGCGCGCGAGCTGCGCTCTTACAAGGAATTGCCGCAGTTGTGGTTCCACTTCCAGACGAAGTTCCGCGACGAAGAGCGCCCCAAGTCGGGCCTTTTGCGCGTGCGCGAGTTCGTGATGAAGGATTCCTATTCCCTGGACATCGACCAGGCCGGGCTCGACCTGCAGTTCCAGCGCCACTTCGAAGCCTACCGCCGCATCTTCGAGCGCTGCGGTCTCGACACGGTGGTGGCGGTGGAGGCCTCTTCCGGCGCGATGGGCGGCAGCGAGTCGGTGGAGTTCATGCTGGCCACCGAGGCCGGCGAGGACTGGACGGTTTCCTGCGCGGCCTGCGGCTACGCCGCCAACCTGGAGAAGGCCGTCTCCGCCCTGCCCGACATGCAGGACGAAGCGGGCCTGCCGGCGCCGGAAAAGTGGGCGACGCCGGGCGTGCGCACCATCGAAGCGCTGGCGAACTTTCCGGGCGGCGCGCCTGCCGAGCGGCAGATCAAGAGCCTGGTGTACCAGGTGGACGGCGCGCCGGTGCTGGCCCTGCTGCGCGGGGACCACCCGCTCCTTTTGCAAAAACTGCTGGACGGGCTGGGCGCGAGCGATGCCGCGCCCGCGGGGGTGGAGGAAATCGTGGCGCTGCTCGGCGCAAAACCCGGCAGCCTGGGCGCCTGCGGCGTCAAGAACGTGAAGATCGTCGCCGACCACGCGCTCAGGGGCCGGCGCGACATGCAGACCGGCGCGAACCAGGACGACTTCCACCTGCGCGGGGTCGAGGTCGAGCGCGACATCGATGTTGCGCAGTGGCTGGACCTGCGCGCGGTGCAGGACGGCGAGGCCTGTCCGCTCTGCGGCGAAAGGCTCGCCATGCGGCGCAGCGTCGAGGTGGGGCACATCTTCAAACTGGGCGTGCGTTACAGCGAAGCGCTGGGCGCCGCCGTGCAGGGAGAAGACGGCAAGCCCACGCCCCTGGTCATGGGCTCCTACGGGATAGGAGTCGGTCGCCTGCTGGCCGCCGTGGCCGAGCGCCGCCACGACGAAGCGGGAATCGTGTGGCCGGTGAACACGGCGCCTTTCGAAGTGGTGATCAGCGTGCTGAACCCGAAAGAGGTTGCAGTGCTGGAGCGGGGCGAACAATTATACGAGGCGCTCCTGGCGGCCGGCATCGATGCGCTGCTCGACGACCGCGACGAACGCCCGGGCGTCAAGTTCAAGGATGCAGAGCTGCTGGGCGTTCCCTACCGCCTGACGGTGGGTCCGAAGGGCCTGGCCGCAGGCCAGGTGGAAATTTTCAAAAGAAGCAGCGGGCGCACGCAGGAAGTCAAAGTGGAACGCGCCGCCGAAACCGTCGCCGAGTACGTGCTCGAGGACCGCTGCTAGGCGATGGCCGCGCCCCTCGTTCACCTGGTCGATGCGCACGTGTACATCTTTCGCGCCTACGCGATATTGCCCGGGATGGAGGGGCCGGACGGCGTCCCCACCGGCGCCGCCTACGGCTTTGCAAACACGCTGATTCGCTACCTGGCGGAGGAGAACTGCACCCACATCGCCTGCTGCGCCGACTACGCCATGACCAGTTTCCGAAACGAGCGCTTCCCGGGCTACAAGGCCTCGCGCGGCGACGATGTTCCGGAAGATCTCGCGCCCCAATTTGCAATGGCCAAACAGGCGGCGACGGCGCTCGGCGTTCCGGTGTACGAGGCGAAGAACTTTGAAGCCGACGACGTGATCGGAACGCTGACCACGCAGCTTCTCGATGAAGGCGCGCGCGTGGTGATCGTGAGCTCCGACAAGGACCTCGCCCAGCTGGTCACCGAAGACGGGCGCGTCACGCTCTACGACCTGCAGCGCGACACGCGCATGGACGCGGACGCGGTGCGCGAAAAGTTCGGGGTGGACCCGGCCCGCATCCCGGACTATCTGGCGCTGGTGGGAGACCGCGTGGACGACCTGCCCGGCGTGCCCGGCTTCGGCAAGAAGAGCGCAGCCGCCGCGCTCAATGCCTTCGGCGAGCTTGCGGCCCTGCCGGACGACCCCGACGCCTGGCGAGACACCGGCCTGCGCGGCGCGGCGCGCCTGGCGAAGAATATCGCCGAGCACAGGGCGCAGGCCCTGGAAATGCGCGAGCTGGCCACGGTGGTTCGAAACGTGCCGGGCATCCACGCCGGCAAGACCGACCTGGCCCGGCGCGGCCCCGACCAGAAGCGCTGGAAGGCCCTGTGCCGCCGCCTCGGCTGGAAAGGGATACAGGAGCGGGC
>CAZJXU010000265.1:0-4245 GCA_964550095.1 uncultured Spirochaetales bacterium
TTCCTTTCTGCAGAGTGTACAACTCGTGCTTCCGATCCCTTTTCTCCTTGGCCTTCAGCTCCTTCTGTTTTATGTCGGTCCTCAGGGGCACCGTCGTGTCTGACCTGATGTCCTTGAACAAGCCCTGTGCATCCTTGATCCTGCCAACGACCAGGTCAACCGACTTCTTCGACAAATCTATCCCCACCCACTTTCGGCTGTGCTTCTCGGCAGCAACCAGTGTCGTTGCGCAACCACAGAATGGGTCAAAAACAACATCTCCCTTGTTGCTTGAGACCCGAATTATTCTCTCGAGCAGCTCGATGGGCTTTTGAGTATAAAATTCTTCTTTCTGGCCATGCCAGGAGCCCACCGGGGTAATATCCGTGAATATCGATTGGAGCGCCGTTCCCGTCGTCTCGTCGAGGTATTGCTTCAACTTCGGAAAGCCGTTCCTGGTAATGAAAATCAGGTTCTGTTGGTCCAATTGCTCCAGTTTTTCTTTGGAGTATCGCCAGATCCGGGTAACACCCTTGAACTCAAATCGCCTTTCCGGGTTCCCACCAATTTGAATCGGCGCGGTCAGATCCCCGGACTTGAACTTGCGACCGTCCGGCTCCTGGTAACGGTAGTACTTTTTTATGTACTCTTCGTCGTAAGCCTGTTTGACATCTTTGTTCCAAGTTTCGCTTCCGGACCTGGAATAGTACAAAATGTAGTCGGCTATCCTCCCATAGCGCTTCGCGTTGCTGTGGGCAGAGGTTCGTTTCCAGGTGATGTCGTTCAAAAAATTTTTCTCGCCAAATATCCCATCCATGATGATTTTGAGATAGTGCCCCGCCGAATCATCACAATGCAGATAGATGCTTCCCGTCGGCTTCAGCAACCGGTGCATCTCGATCAACCTGACGGCCATCATGGTCAGGTAGGAGAACATGCCCTTGGAATGCGTGTAGTAGGAAGCCAGGATGGCAGCGTAAACCCCTTTATGGCTTTCCTTGAGCTTGTTGTGTTCGAGTATGTCAACATCAGAAAATGTCCACATGTCCTTGAACATGGCACCCGCGCCCCCGCCGATGGGGTCTCCGTAAATTCTGTTGGAATTGAAGGGAGGGTCGAGGTAGATCAGGTCCACCGAAGCACTATTCATCCCACGCATAATGTGGAGATTGTCCCCCGTGAAAACCGTCTTGTTCTTCCAATTGGGAGCGCCCATGACTTAACGATCCTCATTGGTGAAGTGTCCGCCGGCAGGCATTCCCCGCCGAGGGCGCTTCTCCAAGCCTGATTGTCGTGTGCTCTGTGACCCAAGCATCCCCATATCCTCGATAACGCGGATTATCGTCAAAACCCGTATTTTGTCAAGTGGACCAGGTCATGGCCTCTACGGGCGTGACTTACCAACTTACCAACGGACGGGGACGCCCTCTTCGGGCGACCGAGCCGGGTGACAGTACCGACGGCGGGCGTCCCCATCGCCGGATTCGGGCCTGTACGTAGCTTGTACGATGCTTTCTTGACACGGCGATTCGGCTTTCGGTAGGCTCCGGGGTGAGGGGGTGAGGGCTGGTGAGGGTACAGAGGAAACGACAGGCAACCGGCATGCGGGAATGGGAGGCGGTCTTTGGAAAGCGCCGGCCCAGGCAGCCCGCAAACATCGACTGCTTCTTCACGGCGCCGAAGCTCGCCGAAGCGCTGGTCAATGTGGTGTTGCAAAAATACCGCCTGCCGGAAGACTGCCTGTTTGTCGAGCCTTCCGCCGGCGCGGGCGCATTTGTCCGTCCCCTGCGAAAGATGGGACACGAGGTACTGGCGGTGGACATCGATCCCGCCGCGCGCGGCATTCGCCGTGCGGACTTCCTCGCATCCAGCGTCATCCCTGCGGACCGTCACGCAGTCGTCATCGGCAACCCGCCCTTCGGCTTTGCCGCCAGCACTGCCGTTCGTTTTTTCAACCGGGCCGCCGAGCGCGCGCGCATGATTGCTTTCATCGTCCCGCGCACCTTTCGCAAGGCGAGCGTGCAGGATCGCCTCAACCTGAACTTCCACCTAGACTACGACCAGGACATCCCCAAGCTGGCCTTTCTTAAAGACGGGCAGCCGCACGATGTTCCCTGCGCTTTCCAGGTGTGGGTGCGGCGCCCCGCCCTGCGCGAGCGGCAAGCCGCCCCGGACGTTTCACACCTGATTCGCTTCACCACGCCGGACAAGGCGCACTTCGGCTTGCGCAGGGTGGGAGGACGGGCAGGCGAAGTGCTGCCGGGCACGGATCACTCTGCAAGCACGACATACTTCATACGCGGCGTCCGGCCGGGCATCCGCCGTGTACTCGAAACCCTGGACTGGAACACGGAGCGCGAGCAGACCGCAGGCGTTCGCTCCGTGTCAAAACGCGAAGTGGCCTGGAAACTCCTGGAGGCGGCGGGGTAAAGAGATTCCGCTTCAGGGGCCGGCGCGCTTTGCAAACCCGGCACTGGCGATGCGACTTGTTCCGGGCCGGGGCATTCCATTAGCCCATTGCAGAATGTCCGACGGAAAACGTCCTGCTCTGAAAGCTGAAGTCTCCACACGGACTTCAGTTGGCGGCGCCAACGCTGCCGCGCGGGGCGGTCGAGAGAGCGCTGCTGAAACTGACGGGCAGGCGTGCGTTCAGAACCCCGCGTTGAACTTGATGCCGATGCGGTGGTCGTCCTCCCGGTACAACGCGGTGTGGCGCTCGTTGAATAGCTCCATCTGCAGCATGTTCGGCAGCCACGCGCCTTCGCCGGTTTCGCTGCGGGCGAAGCGCGAAAGTTCCAGGCGCACCCCCAGGCGCAGGTTCCACGCGCCCGCGTCTTCGAAGAACCAGGCGCCGAAGGGCTCGACGCGGCCGCCGAAGCCGCCCTGCAGCAGGCCCATCCCGTACGCCAGTTCCATCTTCACCTGCTCGGGCGATGCGCCCCGGCGGCGCCGACCGCGCCCGTCGCCGGCGTCGTCGTCTTCCGCCGCGTTCCGTGTCAGCGCGCCGCGCCACAGGGCATCCACGCCGCCGCTCCCGGGATCGCCCCAATCCGGAGCCAGTGAAAGCCGCACCCCGCGGCCCGGCGCGCCCGGGTCCAGGTTCAGCGTGAGCGCGGCGCCCCATTCCTGGTAGCCGCCCGAGGCGTAAGCCAGCATCCAGCGGCCGGAAAGCTCCACGCCCGCAACATCATCCGCGTAGTGGAACTCCGTGCCGAACTCCAGGCCCTCGCCGCGGTCCGCATCGCCCGCGTCCAGCAGCACGCCCATCTCGAACTGGTTACGCAAGCGCGCGCCGCTGCGCGTCGTCGATTGCACCGAGCCCTCCAGCATCGTGCGCATGCGCATCACGTGTGCAGTGATCTTCGGCAGGCCGATAGCAGGCCGGGCGTCCGATTCCATTTCCACCAGGAAGGCGTCGGCTTTCGCGGCCATCGCCACCGCGCCGGCAGACGGAAGCGCATGCCGCGCGCCCAGTATCGAAGTGTGCATGTTGATGTCCGTCTTGGCGCGCTTGCCGTATTCTTCAATCTCCGCAACGCCGAAGCCTTCGCCCATTACTACGTACAGGTCCAGGTGCTCCGAGTACGACCAGTGCGAGTAGTGGTTCAGCGCAGTCAGGTGCGCGCGGAAATCGCCCCGGCTGTCGTCCCGGGATGCGTCCACGTAGCTCATGTCTCCGATGGTGTGCGAGAGGGAAAAGCCTGTCAGCAGGTTTTCCGCACGGCGGTAGTCCACGCCCAGGTGTGTTGAGAATGTGGTTGCGTCCAGTGCGAACTGCCCGCCCGGGTTTCCGTCAAAGCTCCGCACGTCGCTGCGGCCCCATACCGTCCAGGCCGAGTCCACCTCCACTACGTCCGTGGCGCCCGGGGTCAGGCTGAATTCGCTGCGGGCGAGCAGGTCGCGCGCAGTCGGCGGCTCGATGCGCACGCGCATGTCTGGCTCGCCGGCGCCCCGGCCGATGTCGCGCGGGCCCTTGTTGCGTGCGGACGATGAAGAACCCGGTCCGCTGCTTCCGAATCCGCCGCTGCCGCCGCCTGCGAACGACGAAGAGCCGGGGCTGGGCCAACCGCCGCCTGCGAACGACGATGCGCCTGGCCAGGCGCCGCCCGCCGCGCCGGTGTGCTGCGAAGCGCCCGTGAAACCCGCGCCACCACCGTACCTGCCACCGCCTGCGAACGATGCAGCGCCGGCGCCGCTGAACCTTCCGGTCGATGACAAAGAGTCAGGTCCGCCGCCGCCGCCCGCGAACGAGGAAGCGCCCTTGAA
>CAZJXU010000266.1:0-20173 GCA_964550095.1 uncultured Spirochaetales bacterium
GGTGTGGGCGGAGGACAACACCCGCGAAGCGATTTTCGACGCCATGAAAAGGCGCGAAAGCTACGCGACCACCGGGCCGCGCATGGTGGTGCGCGTTTTCGCCGGCTTCGATTTTGCCCGTGGCGACGAGGCGCGCCCCGATCTTGCGAGGCACGGCTACCGGCACGGCGTGCCGATGGGCGGCGTGCTGCCGCGCGCGCGCGGGGGGCAAGCGATGAATGCGGCGCCGAAGCTGTTGATCTCCGCGCTCAAGGATCCCGAGGGCGCCAACCTGGACCGCATTCAGGTCGTGAAGGGGCGGCTGAACGCCATGGGCGAGCTGCACGAGCGGGTCTATGACGTGGCGCTCTCGGACGGACGCCGCGTGAACCGGCGCAGCGGCCGCGCCCCGGCGCTTTCGCAGGAACACGTGGACGTGGAACAGGCGACCTGGCAGAACAGCGTCGGCGCCGCCTCGCTGAGCGTGCTGTGGACCGACCCGGATTTCGACCCCGGTGAGCCCGCCTTCTACTACGTGCGCGTTCTGGAAATCCCAACGCCGCGCTGGACCGCCTATGACGCCAGGCGCTTCGACCTGGAACTCCCGGAGGAAGTGCCGCTGGTGATCCAGGAGCGCGCCTACACCTCGCCGATCTGGTACCTGCCGACGGACGACGAGGCCGGAGCGACGACGGACGAAGAAGCGGGCGGGCGAGCGGCGAGTCCGCCCAGGTTGAGCCAATAGCGGGCGTGCCGGCGCTCGCCGGTGCGGAAAAGGGCGCCCGCGGCGACAAGTCCGCGCAGATCGCGAGTTGCTGTCGCACGCGGCGCGCCCGTGATGCTCATGTAGTTGCCGGCGCTGAGGCCCCCCTGAAAGCCCTCTACACCCTCACGGAACATCCTGGCGAGGGCCTTCTCCTGACGCCCGTTCAGACGCCCCCTCACGTGGTCCCAAATGCGGGTCTTTTTGACAATGAAGTCCGTGAGACGGAGGGAATAGGCCTGCGCTTCCAGCACGGCATCAGAAAACCAGCGGACCCAGTCATCAACCACCATGCCTGTGTTGTTCCGTTCAAGGGCGGCGTAATAGTCCTTTCGCCGCCGAAGGATCGCGTGCGAGAGAGCAAGCAGCGCAGGCCGCCCAAGCGCCTGGGAGAGCGCCTTCTCCGCGACTGCCCGCCCCACCCGGCCGTTGCCGTCCTCGAAGGGGGGATGCTCTCGAAGCGGAGGTGAGCGAGCGCGGCGCGCGTGAGCGCCGGGAGTTCACGAGTACTGCCGGGGGCGGTTTCGTTGAACCACGCGATGAAACCGTTCATCTCGCCAGGAACCCGTTGCGAAGGGGGCGCCTCGAAATGGACCTTCGGCGCATGCCCGGGCCCGGATACGATCTGCATCGCGTCGGCGCCCTGCCGGTAGCACCCGGCGGCGAGGTCGCGCCGTCCGGCCATAACCATGCCCTGCCACGCATGGAGTTGCTCGTGGGACAGCGGCTCGGCGAAGGTCCGGTGGAGGTCGACCATCATGTCGGCGATGCCCTGCTCCGCCGGCCGGCCAGGCGCGCCGGCGGCGGCGATGCCGAGACTGCGCATGATGGAAGCGCGCACAGAATCCCTGTCGAGGAACGCTCCCTCAACCTCAGATGTGGCGAGCGCCTCAAGCCCCATGATTTCGACCAGGAGCCCGGATTCTTCGTCTTGCGGAACATGGCGCATGACGCCGAGATGCACCCCGTCGCCATGAACGAAACGCCGCTCGTGCTCCTCCTGGGAACCGGAATTCCAGACGAAACGGGGCCACTCCGGCTTCTGCCAGTTCCAACGGGCGAGCAATAGAACTTCCTCCTATAACTCACTATACGGCAATTATTGATTGATAGCAACACTCCACATTGCCCGGGGCATCCATCCGAAGGGGCCTGCACGCCTGGGCGCCAGGCTTGGGCGCTGGTTCAGCGCGGCGGGGCTGCCTCGCTGAGCGCGCGCACGTTGACCGGGATCGCGCTCTGGCGCGCCATGCCGGAGACCGGGTCGTAGTCCGTGGCGTCATCCACCAGGCGGTTGGTGGCGGATCCGATCTCGCGCACCTTGGCGTCCTCGGAGGGCGTGCCGCCCCAGGCGTGCGCCATCGAAATCACGCCGCGCATGATGTCCTCGGCCGGCTCGGCCACCGCCGGCATGCGGCCGTGCGCGGATTCGATTTCGACCAGGTCGCCGCCGTCGATGCCCAGCTCCCGGAGGTCTTCGGGGTTCATGAAGGCCGGGTTGGTGACGCCCTCTTTGCGAATCGCAGAGAGGTACTGGCCCGAAGAGTTGTACACGTGGCGCAGGCGCCTGGAGATGAGGCGATGGGTGTAGGCGTCGGCCTCCTCTCCGTAACCGGCGCCCGTCTCCGAAAACACCTCGGCGCGAATCTCGCGCAGCTCCTCGCACACCTCCTGCGGGCCCACGTCGAGGCGCCCCGCGTGCCCCGAATCGGCGGGCTGCACCGTCGGCGCCACGGCTTCGTACACGCCGCCGCCCTCCCGCTCGCGCAGTTCTTCGAGCGGCACGCGCGTATTCGGCAGCACCAGCTTCATCACCTCGAGCTTGGAAGGCCGCGCATCCAGGGGCGCCGGGCCGCCCGCCAGTTTCACTTCCACGCCCAGACGCGCAGCGAGTTCCCAGTACAGCTCCCATTCTTCAATGGCGTCTTCGGGCGGCTCGGCCACCGCCTTGCTGTAGTGGTTGTAGGGCGTGGAGTACCAGCTATCCGTCAGCAGCGTGGTGTCTTCCCGCTCCAGGCTGACTTTGGGCGCGATGATGTAGTCCGCCATGCGCGCACTGGCCGAGAGGCGAATGTCCATGCACACCAGCAGCTCGAGCGACTGAATGGCGCGCAGCACCTTTTCCTGGTTGGGAAAGGCGACGACCGGGTTGCCGCCCATCACCAGCAGCGCGCGCACCTTTCCTGCGCCGGGGGTCAGGATTTCGTCGGCCAGCGCGGCGGTGGGCATTTCGGGGACGCCCGCCACCATCAGCTCGCTGAGCCCGCGCACCCGGGACTTCGGCCCGACCCCGTAGCCCGGGAAGGGCGGGATGGCCTGCGCCTTGCGCGGGGCGGGCGTGAGGATGCCGGGGTTCGGCACCGGGTCGCCCGCGCGATTAACGCGGCCGCAAATCGTGCCCAGCGCCAGCACGAAGTGTTCGGTGACGTTCGGGTGCGGGGCCATGTTCGGGCCGGTGCCGCAGCTCACGCCGCCGCGCGGCCCCTGCGCAAAGCGCCTTGCTGCGCGAATCATCTGCCCGGCGGGCACGCGCGTGCGCGCTTCCACGTATTCGGGGGTGAAGGGTTCCACCGCGGCGCGCAGTTCATCGAGGCCGTCCACGTGCTGCGCACAGAACTCCGCATCGTGCAGCCCTTCTGCGAGGATCACGCGCGCCATGCCGGCCAGCAGGGCGGCGTCTTCGCCGGGCTTGACCTGGAGGTGCATGTCGGCGCGCCGGGCCGACTCGGTGCGGCGCGGGTCGATCACGATCACCTCGCAGCCCCGCTTCTGGATCTCGCGCAGCGCCTTGGCCGGGTTGAACACCGAGAGCCCGCCGTAGGGCGAGAACATCGAGACCAGGGGGTTGTTGCCCACCACCAGCGCCACGTCCGCGCTCTCGATGCTGTGCGCGCCGGCGCTCCAGACGCCGTGGCGCGCCATCGCGATGAACTTGGCCGGCTGGTCGATGGTGACGCTGGTGTAGAAGGAGGGCGAGCCCAGCGCGTTGTGCCAGGCCCTGACGAAGGCCAGCGTGGCGGAGTTCTGGAAGGAGTGCGTGCCGCAGTAACTGGCGACGGCGCGGGGCTCGTGCTTCTTGATGATGTGCTGGAGCTTGTCCGCGATTTCGTCCAGCGCCTGTGAGGTGGAAACTTCTTCGAAGTCGCCCTGCGCCGTGCGCCGCAGCGATTTGCGCAAGCGCTCCGGGTGGTTCAGCACTTCCGGAAGCTGGCGCCCCTTGATGCAGGTGTATCCGCCGTACACCGGGTCGCTTGCGTCGCCGCGCACCTTCAGCACGCGGCCGTCTTCGACGTCCACGTCAATGGCGCAGTAGGCGTGACAAAAACGGCAGTAGCTCTTGCGTGTTTCCAGCATGGCTCTTTCCTCCTGGGTGTGGACGATGCGTGAACGATCAGTCGTCTTTGAAACCGTACTCCCGGGCCAGCTCCGCGACGTTCAGCACCCGGCCGGTTTTTTCGATGCGCTGCGGGTCCGCAGCCAGGGCAGCCACCGCGCGGCCGCTGAAGACGGGGCTCTCGGCGGCGTCCAGGTCGAGCTGCGCGGCGCCGGCTTCCACCTGCGACACCACGAATTCGGTCTTGACCGTGCCGGGGCGCAGCGCCACGCAGGTGATTCCGAATTCGCGCAGCTCGTGCGCGAAGTCCTTCGCCAGGCGCTCGACGCCCGTTTTTCCGACGCCGTAAGCGGTGCTGAACAGGTACATGTCGGCGCCGGCCGAAGAGATGTTGACGATGAGGCCGCCCGGCTTGCTTATCATCAGCGGCGCCGCGTGCACCGAGGCGACGTAGTGCGCGCGCAGGCCGATGCCCACCATGTCGTCCCATATCGAGACCGGGTGCTCGAAGAAATGCCCGCCCCAGACCGGCGGATCGGGGATCTTGAACACGTTGTTCACCAGGATATCGATGCGTCCCTGCTCGGCCTTGACGCGCGCGAAGAGCGCTTCGATTTGCGCGTCGTCGCCGTGATCGACCTGCACCGGGATGCCGGTTCCACCGCGCCGCGTCACTTCCTCGGCGGCGCTGCCGATGCTGCCGGGCAAGGGCGCCGCGCCCTCCTGGACGGTGCGCCCCGTCACGTACACCGTGGCGCCGGCTTCGCCCAGACCCAGCGCCACGCCCCGGCCGATGCCGCGGCTGGTGCCGGTGACCACCGCAATTGCTCCGCTGAGCGCCGCCATGCGAGTCTCCTCTTTCTCCTTCTGCTGCTGCTTCGCGCGCGTTGTTATTTCCCGGAGAGGCGCGCCACCACCGGCGCGAAGGGTTCCGCCGCATCGCCCGGAACGGTGACATAGTGAATGCCGGTGCGTTCGCGGCGGCGTTCCAGCTCGTCGATCACCTCTTCCACGTCGCCGAACAGGGCGTGGGGATGCGCCTTCATGTCTTCGACTTCGAGACCGAAACTGCCGGCCATGCCCTCGGCCACTTGCTGCATGCCGTCACCGACGAAGGTGAAGTAGGCGCCGATTTCCAGCTGCAGAGCATCGAAACGGGCGCCGGCCGCTGCGCGAATCCAGGCGATTTTTTCGTCGGTGGCGTCGGCCTTGCCGCTCAGCACGCCGTCCGGTCCGATCACGCCGGAGCGGTTGTTGAAGTTGAGGCTCACGATGTCCGCCTCGCGCGCGGCGAGTTCCAGGACGCGGCGCCCGCCGCCCCCGATCATGATCGGCGGGTGCGGCTTTTGCAGGGGCTGCGGCGCGCCGCTGAAGCCGTGCATGCGCAGGTGCTCGCCCTCAATGCCGATCGGCTCGCCGGAACAATGCGCCTTCACGAAGCGCACCACTTCGCCGAGCCGCGCGATGCGCACGGGCGCCTCGTCGAAGGCAATGCCGACGGCCTCGTATTCGCCGCGCAGCCAGCCCGCGCCGAGCCCCAGCTCGAGCCGCCCTTCGGAGAGCAGATCCAGGGTGGCCGCTTCCTTGGCCAGCACCGCGGGCGGGCGGTAGTCGATGCAAAACACGCGGCAGCCGATGCGCAGCGTGCTGGTGGCCTCGGCGGCCACGGCCATGGCCGGCACCGCGGCCAGGGTCTGCAGCGGGTGCGCGGTGGCCTCGAGCGCGGGGCCGGGGCCGATGATGTGGTCCGCCAGATGCAGCGCCGAGTAGCCGAGCGCCTCGGCCTTTTTCGCGCCCTCGCGCCACTCGGCGGCGGAATCGGCGCTGAAGCTCTGGACCGCAAAACGGAAGGGATGGGGCATGGTTCGAGGCTCGCAGGGCCTTGCCCCGCCGCGGGAACGGGGGGCGGGCGCAGGGGGTTTGAACGCGTTAAAATCCAGCTCCTACCCTACCACATCACGGGGGCGCAAGGGCGGCCCGGCGCCGGAAAAGGCATGCGCGCGGGGGCCTGGCCCAGGCCGCACAGCCGCCGGCCCGGCCCAGACTGCCGCCCCCGGAAACACAGCACACAGCGGAGACCCCATGTCCAGCAACGCCGAAACCGACCGCCTGGCCGACGAACTCGCCATTCGGGACCTGATCGCCCGCTACTCGGACGCGGTGAACCGCCGCGACAGCGCCGCCTGGGGCTCTACCTGGGCCGAGGATGCGGTCTGGCGCATCGCGCCGGGCATGAGCCCCGAGGGCCGCGCCAACATCGTCGCGCTCTGGGAGCAGCTCATGAGCGGCTTTCCCTTCGTGGTGCAAATGCCCAGCGCATGTTTGGTGGAAGTGGAAGGGGACGAGGCCCGCTGCCGCTTCTACCTCAGCGAATACGGCAAGCGCGAGGACGGCGGCGGCATGCTCACCCTGGGCGTCTATCACGACCGTCTGCGCCGGGAGGCGGACGGGTGGCGCTTCGTCGAACGCCGCTTCCACCCCATGTACTCGGGGCCGCCCGATCTCTCCGGCGCGGCGGCGGGTTTTCCGAAGGAGCTGCTATGAGCGACGTCGTGGTGATCGCAGGCAAGGTGCGGGTGGACCCCGCCAAACGGGACGCCGTGCTGAAGGATGGCGCGCAGCTGATGCGCGACACGCGCACGCAGCAGGGCTGCCTCGACTACGTGTGGAGCGCGGACCCGACGGAACCGGACCGCATCTACGTGTTCGAGCGCTGGGCCTGCATCGACGACCTGGCCGCGCACCTGGCCGGGGACTACTACCGCCGCATGCGCGACCACATCGGCGGGGCCGGCCTGGTGGAGGCGGAGGCGCTGAAGTACCGCATCGACCTGGTGGAGCCGGTGTACGACGAGAGCGGCGTGCCGCGCGCGGACTTTTTCACGGACAAGGTTCAGGGCTGAGGCGGCCCGGTCCAGGGCGTGGGGTTGGTCGCTCTGGCCGGGCCGCTGACCGGGGCGGCGCCCTGCAGGCCCACCGGCCGGGGCGGCAACGGGCCGAAACGCGGGCCTACGCCGGCCCGGCGGTATCGGCGGCGAATGACCGGGGCGCCCGGCGGCGGGCGTCCGCCCGGCCCCGACCTAGGGTACACTGAAAGCGCATACCCAAGCCAGGGCCGCCCGCGCCCTTTGCTGCGGCCAGGAGGAGAAGCCATGAGCAACGAGACCCCCTTTCACCTGCAAGGCAACTTTGCGCCGGTCAAGGAGGAACGCACCGAGACCGACCTCAAGGTGGAGGGCGCCCTGCCCCCGGACCTGAACGGCCTCTACGTGCGCAACGGCGCCAACCCGATCACCGGAAAGTCGGAACACTGGTTCCTGGGCAGCGGCATGGTGCACGGCGTGCGCCTCGAAGGGGGCCGCGCCGCGTGGTACCGCAACCGCTACGTGCGCACGCCGCTTCTGGACAACCCGGACATGCAGCGCGTCTCGCCTAAAGGCGAGACGGACCGGGTGGCCTCCACCGCCAACACCCACGTGGTCGGCCACGCCGGGAAAATCCTGGCGCTGGAAGAAGGCGCCTACCCGTGGATCCTGGACGACGAACTCGAGACCGTGCGCTGCGAGGACTACGGCGGCAAGCTGAGCTCGGCCTTCACCGCGCACCCGCACGTCTGTCCCATCACCGGGGAGATGCTGGCCTTCGGCTACGCGCAGCTTCCGCCCTACCTCACCTACCTGCGCGTCAGCCCGGAAGGCGAGCTGGTGCAAAGCGAAGTGATCGACGTGCCCGGGCCCACCATGATGCACGACTTCATGATCACCGAAAACTACGCCCTGTTCATGGACCTGCCGGTTGTCTTCCACCTGCCCACCGCCATCCAGGGCGGCATGCCCTTCTGCTGGAGCGACGACTACGGCGCGCGCATCGGCATCATGCCGCGCACGGGCGGCAACAAGGACGTGCGCTGGTTCGAGGTCGAGCCCTGCTACGTCTTCCACAACATGAACGCCTGGGAGGAAGGCGATGAGGTGGTGCTGGACTCCTGCCGCATCAGCGAGCTGTGGCGCAAGGCGGGCGACATGACGGGCGGCGAAGGCGAGCGCACCCTGCACCGCTTCCGCTTCAACCTGAAAACCGGGGCGGTTTCGGAAGCCACCCTGGACGAGCGCGGCATGGAGTTCCCCCGCATCAGCGACGCCCGGGTCGGCCTGAAGAACCGCTACGGCTACTGCGTGCAACTGGGCGTCGGCGAGGGCAGCCTGCAGTTCGCCACGCACCTGAAGTTCGACCTGCAGACGGGCAAGAGCGAAGAGCACCACTACGGCGCGGGATTTAACCCGGGCGAGCCGGTGTTCGTCGGCGCGGAAGGCTGCGACTCCGACAGCGACGCGGGCTACCTGCTGAGCTACGTCTATGACGACAGCAGCGACAAGAGCGCGCTGGTGGTGCTGGATGCCTCGCGCTTCGGCGCAGAGCCGCTGGCGCGCATCCCCCTGCCCTGCCGCGTGCCCTACGGCTTCCACGGGAGCTGGGTCGCCGCCAACGGAGCTTGAGTCGTCCTGAGTGGGGCCGGTCTCCGTCGATAGTGATTCCCCTCGTCGCCCGGCGATGACGGGAATTTCCATCTGCTTACAAGTCGTGAGCACCCGTCCAGGGAGACCACCATGTACACGCCCGACACTCTGGCCGCCATCGAGGCGATTCGTCAACTGAAAGCCCGCTACTTCCGCTTTCTCGACACCTGCAATCTCGACGCCATGGAGAGCGTGTTCACCCCCGACCTCGAGGTGTGCTGGCGCGGCGGGGATTACGAGATCGCACTTTCGGGCTGGCCCGAGCTTCGCCGTTTTTACGAGCAGGCCTTCACGAAAGAACGCTTCGGCATGCACACCGCGCACCACCCGGAAATCCACGTGAACGGGGCCGAAGCGACCGGCACCTGGTACCTGCACGACATCTTCTTCGACACGGTCGGCAAGAACATCGTCGAGGGCAGCGCGCTCTACGAAGACGACTACGTACTACGGGACGGCGCATGGAAAGTGCATCGCTGTCGCTACAACCGCCTGCTCGAATTTTCGAGACCGCTGCCGGACGACCTGCGCATTTCCAAAAACCCGCTCGACTGGAAGACCAGCCGCCCCTAAGCCGCGCGTAGCCCGCCCACGGGCCGCGCGCAGACCGCAAAGGGCAGCAGCGCCGTGTGGCGCCCAGCCTGCCTTGCGCCGCCTACGCGCCCGCCTTCTGCTGCTCTGCCGCCTGCTCGGCTGCCAGGCGGGCTGCCTCCGGGTCCAGCGGTCGATTCGGAATCGCCTTGTATGCAGGCAGTTCCTCGTCCTTCGGCTGCTCCCGCCAGTGCTTGCGCGCGAGCGCGGCCTCTACGAAGGGCGCGAGCCGTTCGCGCTTCTTCTTTTCGGCGGCGTCGGCGCGCTCCCGGAATTCGCCCTGCACTTCCGCGTGGAAACGCTCCAGCGACTCGCAGATGTGTTCGTGCCGGCTGTTGCCCGTCTGCTGCACGAAGATCACCTGGTCAACGCCCACGTCTTCAAAGGCGCGCAGGTGCCCTCGCAAATCCTCCGGCGTGCCCATGCCGCCGGGCGCGGCGTCCGCCTTGAGCGCCTGCATGATCGGGCTGTTCTCGTCGTTCTCGAAGGCGCCGTGGATATTGGTGCGCCCGGGCTTGTGTTCGCCGAAGGCGTAGAAGTGAGCCAGGGCGTAGCGGAAGAAATCGAAGCCGTCCTTGCCGCGGCGCACGGCCTCTTCCGGGTCGGGATGCAGCGACAGGGTGGTCACCATGGCGATGTTGGGGTTCGGCGCGTGGCCGATCGGCACGCAGCGCTCGCTGCGAATCACCTCGTAGTATTCGTCCACCCAGTGCTTCGCTTCGGAGGCGTCGGCGAAGGCGAAGCACAGCGCGCCGAGGCCGGCTTCGGCCGCATCGACGATGGCTTCTCGCCGGGAACAGGCCATCCACAGGGGCGGGTGCGGTTTTTGCACGGGCTTTGGCACCACGTTGCGGCACGGCATCGAAAAGAACTCTCCTTCGAAGCCCGGGTAGGGATCCATCGCCAGCATGTTGCATATCTCTTCCAGGGATTCCAGGAAGGCCCGGTGCTTGAGTTCGGGGGCGAGGCCGAAGCCGCCCTGCTCCATCACGGAAGAGGATTCCCCCGCGCCGAATTCGACGCGCCCGTCGGAGACGAGGTCCAGGGTGGCGATTACCTCGGCGGTGCGCGCCGGGTGGTTGTAAACGGGGATCACCTGGCGGATGCCGTGGCCGAGGCGAATTTGCCGGGTGCGCGCCGCGCAGGCGGCCAGGAAGACCTCGGGCGCGCTGCAATGCGAGTACTCCTCCAGGAAGTGGTGCTCCACCGCCCACAGGTATTCGATGCCGATGCGGTCGGCCAGCTCCACCTGCTCGAGCGCCTCCCGGTACAGCCGGTGCTCGTCCTGCGCGCCCCAGGGGCGCGGCAGTTGATGCTCGTAAAAGACGCCGAATTTCATCGCTTGTTCTCCTGGTGTGTGCGTGATGCGCCGGGCGTGGCCGGGGCGCGCTCGCCGGGCCGGTCAACCGTGCCGTTCTCCTGACCGGCCCGGTCCATGGTGCCGCAGGCGCTGAGCCATTTTCAAGCCCCGGCTTGCCAACCGACGTGGGCAGGCCGCCCCCCGGTCGCGAGTTTGCAAAAATCGCCCGGACGTGCTTCTTTCCAGCCCATGATCGTGGAGTTCTTTTACGACTACGGCAGCCCCTTCAGCTACCTGGCCAACAGGGTTCTGCCCGAGCAGGCTTTGCTTGCCGGCGCCACCGTTTCGTACCGGCCGATGCTGCTGGGCGGCGTCTTCAAGGAGACGGGCAACCAGCCGCCCATGCAGGAAAGCGTGGCGGCCAAGCGCAACTACAACGGCGCCCACATGGCGCGCTGCGCGGCGCTGTACGATCTCGAAACCCCGCACAACCCGCACTTCCCGATCATCACGCTGGGCGTCATGCGCCTGGCCGTGGCGGCCCAGCGCGAGGGCCACTTCGAGGCCTTTCACCGGGCGGTTTTCGACGCCTTCTGGGGGCAAGGGCGCGACCTCGGCGACCCTGCAGTGCAGGCCGAGGTGCTGCGCGCGGCGGATCTCGACCACGCCGGGCTGCTGCGCCGCGCCGGCGAAGACGACATCAAGGCGGAGCTGCGCGCCAACACCTCGGAAGCCGTGGCGCGCGGGGCCTTCGGCGCGCCCACCTTTTTCGTCGGTGAAGAGATGTTTTTCGGCATCGATCACCTGCCCCACCTGCTGCACTTCCTGAAAGGGCGCAGTGGGTGAAAACCGCGATCAGCATCGGCGGCCCCTATTCCGGGCAGGAAGGCGACTTCGAAAAGACCGCCGCCTTCGCGCTGGAGGCGGAACGCATAGGCGTTGACCAGGCCTGGAGCGCGGAAGCCTGGGGCTTCGATGCGGCCACGCCGCTGGCCTACCTGGCCGCGCGCAGCAAGCGCCTGGCGCTGGGCGCGGGCATCATGCAGATCAGCGCGCGCACGCCCAGCATGACGGCCATGACGGCCCTGACCCTGGCCGCGCTGAGCGGAGACCGCTTCATCCTGGGGCTCGGCGCTTCGGGGCCCCAGGTGGTGGAGGGCCTGCACGGCGTCCCTTTCGCCAGGCCGCTCACGCGCCTGCGCGAAACCATCGAGATCGTGCGCCGGGCCTTTCGTGGGGAAAGGCTCGAATACCAGGGCGCCTTCCACACGCTGCCCAGGCCCGGCGGCGAAGGCAAGGCGCTGCGCCTTTCGCAGCCCGCCAACCCGAACATCCCGATATGGCTCGCCTCCATTTCTCCCGGCGGACTGGCCCTGACCGGCGAGCTGGCGGACGGCTGGCTGGGCGCCTGCTTCACGCCGGAGGCCGCCTGTGCCCACCTTGCGCACCTGCGCCGGGGGGCAGAGCGGGCGGGGCGCACACTCAAAGACATTTCGCTGTGCGTGGGCGTGGGCATCGCCTTTTGCGACGACCCAGAGCCGCTGCTGCGCGCGGCCAAGCCGCGCATGGCCTTTCAACTCGGCGCGATGGGCTCGGCGAAGACCAACTTCTACAACGACGCCTTTCGGCGCGGCGGTTTCGAAGACGCCGCCGTGGAAGTGCAGCGGCTCTGGCTTGAAGGCAAGCGCGAGGAAGCGGCCGCGCGCGTACCCGACGACATGATTCAGCGCACCAACCTGTTTGGCGACGAAGCCTTCGTGCGGCGGCGCCTTGCCGACTACCGGGACGCCGGCATCGACGTGTTGATGCTGCACCCGGCCGGCGCGAGCCACGAAGAGCAGCTCGAAATCCTTTCGCGCGCCGCTCCACTGGTGCGGGAGGCGGACGCGTGAGCGGCGCCGGCGAGCGCGGCGTTTGCGTGGTGGCGGGCGTCGGACCGGGGACCGGGCGCGCCTGCGTGGAGCGCTTCGCCCGGGGCGGCTACCGCACCGCCATGCTGGCCCGGGACCAGGAGCGTCTCGATGCGCTGGCGCGGGAAATCCCGAACACGCGCGCCTTTGCCTGCGACGTGTGCGACCCGGACTCGGTGGCGGTCGCCTTCGACGCCCTGCGCGCCGAGCTCGGCCCGGTGGATGTGCTGATCTACAACGCGGCGGCGGGCAGCTTCCAGCCCTTCATGGAACTGGACCCGGTCGTGCTGGAGCAGAACTTCCGGGTCAACACGATGGGGCTTTTGCACTGCGCAAAACGCGCGGCGCCCGACATGATCGAACGCGGCGCGGGCGCCATTGTCATCACCGGCAACACCGCCGCGCGGCGCGGCGTGCCGAACTACGCAGGCTTTGCGCCGACCAAGGCCGCGCAGCGCATCCTGGGCGAGAGCATGGCGCGCGATCTCGGGCCGAAGGGCGTGCACGTAAGCTATCTGGTGATCGACGCGGTGATCAGCGTGCCCTGGACCCGGGAGCACTGGCCGGATTTGCCGGACGAACACTTCGCGATGCCCGCCGACATCGCCGAAACCGTCTGGCATCTCGCGCACCAGCCGAAGAGCGCCTGGACTTTCGAGACCGAAGTGCGCCCCTTCGGCGAGAAGTGGTAAGCCGCCGCGCCTCGCAAGGGCCGCGCGTAGTGGTTACCATGAAAGCCGCGCACGCCGGGCTTGTCAACGCAAAGGGCTGGTCGCAGCGGCCGCTGAGCGACGACGCATTGACAGCGCCGGCCCGTGCTTTTTGACAAGGCACTGCCGCAAGGAAAGCAAAAGGAAGCGACGATGCTCTCCAGGATGGACGACTACCCGATTCACCAGGTCGCGCAGCCGATCGCGCACCCGGCGTCGTCGGACCGCAACGTGTATGACCGCTACTGGTTCAACGGCTACCAGGAAGACGGCGCGTTCTACTTCGGCATCGGCGCCGGGCTTTATCCCAACCTGGAAATTCTGGACTGCAGCTTTTCGCTGGTGGTGGATGGTGAGCAGCACGCCTTTCACGCCTCGAGGCGCGCGCCCCGGGAGCCCACCGATATTTCCGTCGGCCCCTTTCGCATCGAAATCCTGGAGCCGATGAAAAGCCTGCGCGTTGTCATCGACGACAACGAAACGGGCATCAGCGGCGAGCTGCTCTGGATACCGCGCAGCGCCAACCTGGAAGAGGGCTACCAGCACCTGCGTCAGCGCGTCGGGCGCATGGAGGCGGTGCGCTTTTGCCAGTTCGGTCGCTGGCAGGGCGAAATCCGCTACGCGGGCAAGCAGCTCCGGGTGGAGCCGGCCCGCACGCCGGGTACCAAGGACCGGAGCTGGGGCGTGCGCCCGGTGGGAGACCCGGCGCCGCCCGGCGCGCCTCCTGCCCGGGCGGGGGGCGTGTCTTTCCTGTGGTCGCCCCTGCACTGGCAGGAGCGCTGCACGCTGGTGTGCGTTTTCGAAGACGCCGACGGCGTGCCCTGGCACTTCGACGGCATGCGCACGCCGGCCTACAAAAGCCCGGACGACATCCCCGGCGTCGAAGACCCGAACACGGAACTGCTGGCTGCCTGCGAGCACCGCATCGAGTTCGTGCCCGGCACGCGCCGCGCGGGCAAGGCGGAATTCACGCTGGTCTCCCGGGACGGGAAACGCGAAGAGATCACGCTGCAGCCGCTGCTCTGTCACCGCATGAAGGGCCTCGGCTACCAGCACCCGGAATGGGGCCACGGGCGCTGGAAGGGCGAGCTTTCCATCGCCGGCGAGTGCTGGAAAAGCGACGCGCTCGACGAGCTGGCCTTCGAGAACATTCACATCCAGCAGGTGGTGCGGGCCGAGAGCAGTTCGGGCCGGGGCGTGGGCGTTTTGGAGCAACTGCATCTCGGGCCGCATCGCCGTTACGGCTTTCGGGAATTTCTCGACGGCGCACAGGGAAAATGAAGGTGCGACGTTTCGAGGGAAAGACGGCCCTGGTGACCGGCGCGTCCGCCGGCATCGGCAGGGCCACGGCGCAGCGCCTGGCCTCCGAGGGCGCGGCGCTGTTCCTGGTGGACGTGGCCGAGCCGGGCCTCGAAGAAACCGCGCACCTGCTCGCCGCCGAAGGCGCCGATGCGGCGCATGCCCGCTGCGATGTTTCCGACCCGCAGCAGGTGCAAGATGCGGTGCGCGCCTGCGTGGCGCGCTTCGGAGGCCTCGACGTGCTGTGCAACATCGCGGGCATTTTGCTGCTGGAACACTTTCTTGCGATTACGCCGGAGCAGTTCCGCAAGGTGATCGACGTGAACCTGCTGGGCACCTTCCTGCTTTGCCAGGCCGCCATGCCCCACCTGCTGGAGTCGCAGGGCAACATCGTCAACATGTCTTCCACCTCGGCGCTGGCGGGCGTGCCCTACGGCGCCGCCTACGGAACCAGCAAGGGGGGCGTGAGCGCACTGACCCGCACCCTGGCCGTGGAGTTCGCGGGCCGGGGCGTGCGCGTCAACGCCATCAACCCGGGCTCCATCAAGACCGCCATGGGCAGCGGCGACAACCTGCCCGAAAACCCGGACATGAAACTGCTGACGCGCGCGATGCCGCTGGATACCGCGCGCGGACCGGAAACGGTGGCGGCCGTGGTGGCGCTGCTGGCCGGGCCGGACGGCGCCCACATCAACGGCGAAGAAATCCGAGTGGACGGCGGCACGCTGGCTTGACTCGTCAACGAAGGTGGGCTGATTTTTCGACCGGCGTGGCCCGGCGCCGCCGCCGGGCGGCGGCGTGCGGTCATCACGTCGCTGGTTGATCATGCAGCACGTGCGAGCGCCGGGTTCACGTGACTTTGACTTGGCGAACGAATCACGGCAGCCGCAAGGCATTGCTTGATTGCTGCGTGGCCGCCAGTATCTGCCTCCGGCGCTGGGCGCCGGAGGCAGATCACGTCAATTGGTAAGGCGCCCCCGTCAGTTCGATGGAGAAGTCGAACAGCCTGCGCGCCTGCGCTTCGTCCCGGGCGGGCGGGGCGGTTTTCGCGCGCACCGGCGGGCCGACCATTTCCAGGCGTCCGCCCGGGCCGAAGTAATCGCCTGCCCGCACCTCCGGGTCGGTAGCGGCGCGCAGAATCGGCAGCGCGCCCTTTTCCGGAGCGTGCTGGAAAAGCATGATCAGCGGGTAGAACAGGTACACCCAGCGCGGCACGTCGCGCGAGAGTTCCGTGAAGGAAACGCCCGGGTGCGCGGCCGCCGGCAGCGGGTCCGCGCCCTGCAGCCGACGCGCCAGCTCCAGGGTGAACATCACGTTGGCCAGCTTGCTGATGCTGTAGCGCTGCATGCGGCTGTAGCTTTCGCGGGCGTGCGGGTCGTCGAAGTCGATGCCGTCGCAGCGTTTGTGTGCATTGCTGCTGACATTGACCACGCGCGAGCCCTTAGTATCGCGCAGCTTTTCCAGCAGCAGGCCGGTCAGCGCGAAGTGCCCCAGGTGATTGATGCCGAACTGCGCCTCGAAGCCCTGTGCGGTTTCCCGGCGCGGCGGCGCCATGATGCCGGCGTTGTTGATGAGCAGGTCGAGTCGCGCTTCGCGATTCGCCTGCTCCGCCGCGGCGCGCACCGATGCGAGGTCGGCGAGGTCCAGCGGCAGGTAATGCAGCCCGGCCTCGGGATGCAGCGCGCGAATGCGCTGCATCGCGCCCTCGGCCCGCTCAGCATTGCGGCAGGCGAGCAGCACGCGTGCGCCCGCTCCGGCCAGCACCCGCGCGATCTCGAAACCGAGACCGGTGTTGGCGCCGGTCACCAGGGCCGTGCGGCCCGATTGGTCCGGCACGGAAGCTTCGTTGAAATGTCCGCTCATCGTTTTACTCCTCGTTGCCCATTTCCTGGATGTGCAAGGCGCCGCCGCGCCGGGGCGGCGTGAACTCGGGGACGTCTTCGAGCGGCGCGTTCCAGAGCGGATCCAGAAACAAGCCGGACGCCACGTCCACGCAGCGGGCGCCCCAGAATACAATAAACAGGGCGACCAGCGCAGCCGCGGGCCAGCGCAAATAACGTACGATGCGCAGCGGGCGGCGACTCATGTGGACGGGCCTTTTCTGCGAAACTGCAAGGCGCCGCAAAAGCCGGCGAGGCCGGGCGGCGTTCGGCCAAACGCCTGGTTAAAGGCGCGCGCGGCGTAGCGGCGTGCGGCCCTGCCGCCGGCAAAGCTCACAGTGCGATCGCCGCGGGCCGGCGGTGTTCCAGCCAGGCCGCGCGGGCGCTCTCGAAGAGGGCGCCCAGGCCGACGCAGGTCAGCACCAGGCGCGCGGGAAAACCGATCCACGGCAGGTTGACCAGCACCGTCACCAGCAGCAGGCCGGCGACCAGGGCCAGGCCGAAGTCCCGCATGCTCTCTCCCTCGATGCGAGTGAGCGCGCGCCCGAGCAGGGCCGAGACGACAATGTGCGCAAGATAAAGCGCTGCGACCCAGGAGAGGCCGAGCAGGACCGCCAGGGGAATGCCCACCACCGTGAGCAGCAGGACCAGCGCGGCGGTCAGCGCAAGCGGGAAGGAAGCCAGACCGATCAGCAGGCGGCGACCGAATTGCGCGCCGCTGGTAAGGCGCGCCTGGAACATGCCGGGCAACAGCAGGTAGAGCAGCAGCCCGACGCCGAAGGCGCCCACCAGCCACACCAGGCGCCAGGCAAAAAATTTGGCGCCCCAGGAAACTTCCTCTTCTTCTTCCCAGTGGGAATCGATGGGGGGAAACACGGCGCCCGGGGAAATTTCAATGCGGCTTTCGTGCGTGGACGCCTGCACGACGCCTCCGATTTTTGCGCCGGAGAGGATATCCGCGTGCTCCGATGCGAGCAGGAGGTCGCGTTCGACGGCGCCTGAGAGGCGAAAATCCTCGGCGGCGACGGTGAGGTCGCGGCCCACCACGCCGTGCAGTTCCACCAGGCCGGCCGCCACGGTCATGTCGCGCAGCGTCCGGGCGTCTTCGTCCATGCGCAATTCCCCGCAGGCGACGAGCGCACTGCGCATTCGCGCGCCGGCGAAGAGCGCTTCGTCGGTGACGGCGATCACGGCGCCGGCCACTTCACCGGAGAGCGAGAGGTCCTGGCCGGCCACGACCAGGTTGCCCTCGACCACGCCGCGCACTTCGACGTGGCGCGCCCATACCATGACGTCGCCGGCGACGACGCCGTCCAGTATGACCCGCTGGGCGGAAACCACCAGCGAAGCTTCCACGCGCTCGTCCGCCTCGATGTGAACCATTTCCGCGTGGCGGTAGTCGAGCGCGGCCTGCGCTTCGGGCGCGGCGAAGAAGAGCAGCGCGGGCGTGAGCAGCAGGGCCAGGGCGGAGAGGCGCCGCAGCAAAGCGCCGGAGATAAAGCTGGCCAGGCCCGCCAGAGCGGCGATGGCCCCCACGCCCACCGCCCACTCGAGCAGACCCTGGCTTTCATCGCGCAGCAAAAACACCAGGCGCGAGAGCAGGTCGCCAATGTCGAAGAAACGCGCGGGATGCAGCCAGTCGAGCGCGGCGGAAACGCGCATCTCGAGCAGCACGCCGCCGACGATCCACACCAGCGCCGCCGCTGCGATGCTGAGCGGCAGGTCGATCAGCGCGCCGCGCGCGGGCGCGGGGGGCGCCGATGCCGCGGCAGGGCTGAAGGGGAGACCCTGCAACGCCCTGCTCAGCACCTGCGCTTCTTCGCGCAAGCTCAGCACGCTGCGGCGACAGCGCTCGCAGGCGACCAGGTGCGCTTCGAGCACGCGCCGGTCGCTGGCGGCGAGCCCATCATCCACGTAGGCCCCGATTTCCCACTCGTGCGGACAGTCCATCGCTGTTCTCCTTCTTGTGCGCTGCACGCAGCACGCGGGCCGCGCTTAAGTACGCTTAACCGGCGTCGCCTTGCGCCAGCGCCGAGCGGGCGCGCTGCTTGGCGCGAAACAGCAATACACCCACGTGCTCCACGGAAACACCGAGCATGCTCGCAATTTCTTCGTAGCCGAGTTCGGCAAAGTAGCGCAAGGTCAGTACCGCCCGGTAGCGATCAGGCAAGGCGGAGAGCGCCGCCAGCAGCGCATCCAGGCGCTCGCGCGCCAGCACGGCGGAAAGCGGCGTCGGACCGGGCGCGGGAGCTTGCTCCACTTCGAACTCGGCGCTGCCTTCAAGCCGCCCTTCTTTTTGCCGGAGGCGCAGCAGGTCAATGCAGTGGTGCGCGGCGATGGAAAGCAGCCAGGCGCGGAAAGGACGCCGCCTGTCGTAACCGGCGAGCCCGCGCCAGGCGCGCAAGAACACTTCGCTGGAGGCGCCCTCGGCCTGGTCTGCCCCGCCCAGCATGCGCCGGCACAGCAGCATCACGGCGCCGGCGTGCGCTTCGTAGAGTTCGCCGAAGGCGGCGCGGTCGCCCAGGGCGGCGCGGGAAAGCGCCGAATCTTCGCGCTCCGCGCGCGCGTTGCCGTGCTTTGCCAAGTCGCCTCCGGGGCTTTTGCGCCGTGCCTGACTTGCCGGCGGGCGTGGCCGGACGCCGAAGCGAAGCCTCGGCATCACAGTCAGCCCGGCAGCTTGCAGCGCCGAGCGCGGGGCGCTCCACCCCGGCAAAGGCCACGGCCATGTCATGCAGAGCGTCATCTCACAGTGTACTACGAATGGGCAAGGCATTTATTACAGCGGTCGGCGGAGCAGGCCCCGGGGGTCAATGCGACGACCGCCTTGCCAATGGAAGGGCCAGCCTCTGCCGCCCCGGGCGGCGACCGACCTTGGCGACCGCTAGCATCCTGAAGCGACGGCACCCCCGGCCCTTCGGCCACGAACAGCCTGGAGCGATGACGGTCGGTCGTGTCCGTTGACAAGGAAACTTCAGCGTCCGACTTACCAACGGACGTGGCCGGCATCCGTCGCCAAGCAGCGGAGGACGGCCCTGTCGGCTGCGGGCGGCCCGGAATAACGGCGGCCTGCCCCGACGAACGCAAGCGGTCTGGAACGACGGCTGCGGGTGTTCTGGAATAACGGCGGCCTGGAGCGATGACGACCTCCCGGGTCCGTTGACAAGGAAGCCTCAGCGCCTGTTCAGATCCGGGTCTTTCCAGTACTTGGCGCCGTAGATGCCCGCCTGCAGCACCAGGCCGTTTTTGGTGAAGCGGAACACCTCGACATCGGTCTCGCCCAGTTTTTCGGCGGTGGAATAGCCCCCCACGCTGCCGCCCACCGAGGCGGCGCCGGCTTCGCCGGCCACGACGCTGCGACCGGAGGCGGAAGCGCCGGTGTCGCCTTCGATGATGGCCGAGGCTTCGGCCTCGGCGCCCACTTCGATGCCCTGCTCCAGGAAGCGCTCGAAGGCGGCGCGCTTGTGAAAGATCAGCAGCACGCGCTGCTCCTTGGCGCCCAAGCCGAAGCCGGCGCCCACCTCCGCCACGCGCAAGAAGATGTCTTCGTCGCTGCGGTTGTCGTGGAGCAGGCCGTAGCCGTAACCGGCCCCGAAGATCGGGATCTGCACCCGCACCTGGTTCAGGAAGGCGTAGCCCTCGGCCTCCTGCAGGCGCTGGGCTGCTGCCGGGTCCGAGCGCGCCAACTGCTGCATGGCTTCCTTGCCGCGCTCCCGGATGTACTCGCGCTTTTCTTCCAGCGTGGCGCCGCGCGGCGTCGCACAGGCGAGCCCCGCCCCCGCGGCGAACATGGCGAACAACGCGAACGCCGGCGCCCGGAACATTTCACGATGACGCATGGTGACCCCCTCCTCGTCCGTGGTTTCAGACCCCGGATCCACCGCATCGGTTTC
>CAZJXU010000267.1:0-16073 GCA_964550095.1 uncultured Spirochaetales bacterium
GGCGGCGCCGAAGACACGGACGCTGCGGTGCTGGGCGCGATGGCGCAGCGCAGCGCCACGGGAACGATCCGCGACCCGGGCCCGGCGCTGCCGATGGTGACGGTTGCCGGGCCGACGCAGGCTGTCACCGAGGGCGAGGCCGCGGTGTTCACCCTGACGCGCACGATTACGACCGGCGCGCTGAGCGTGCCCGTCAGGGTTTCGGACCCGGGCGGCTTCGTTGGGGCGGCTGATGAGAAGCGCCTGCGCGAGAACCCGGTTCAGTTCGCCTCCGGGGCCGCCACGGCCACGGTGCGCGTCCCCACCTTCATCGACGTGGTGGACGACCCGGACAGCACCATCACGCTGACCCTCGCTTCCGGCCAGACGACCCACACCGTGGGCGCGCCGGCCACGGCCCGGGTGCTGGATGACGACGCGGCGCCTGTGGTTACGCTGCTTGCGCCCGCGCGCCACACGGATGCACACGGCAGCTTCGAAGGCGTGTACGAGGGCGACAACCCGAATGACGGGGCCCAGCGCGCGTCGGTGATGGAGTTCCGCATTTCGCTGGGCGGAACCAGCAGCAGGCAGGCCATCCACGTGCGCTACACCGTCACCTCGGAAGCGGGGGATACTGCAACATCCGGGGCGGACTACACGCCCCCCGTGGGGGGCGGCGGCCTGGTGTACATTGAGCCGAAGCGGCTTGGCAGCGTCATCTACGTGCCGATCATCGAAGACACGGCGGTGGAGCCGGACGAGACCCTGACTGTGACCATCACCGGGGTTTCGCCGCTGGGCGCGGCGACCCTTTCGACGGCGCCGGGCGCTGCGGTCAAGAAGGGAACCATCCGGGACGACGACGGGACCAGGCCGAACATCGCCGCGACGGGCGAGCCCTCTATCACCGGCATCGCGCGGGTGGGCGATACGCTGCGCTCTTCGCGCGGCAGCATCAGGGATGCGAACGGGCCCTCTTCGCCGCGCTTCACCTTCCAGTGGGAGCGGGAAGATCCGATGACCGCGGCCGGCACGTGGACCAATGTACCCGGCACAGGGACCAACTCGTCCTACGCGCCGGCCGCCGGCGACATCGGCTTCAACCTGCGCGTGGTGTACAGCTTCACCGACAGCCACAGCCATTCGGAGTCGCGCACCAGCGCGCCGGTGGGGCCGGTGACGGCGATGAACACGGCGCCTGAAATTGAGGTGCGCTTCGGCAGCACGGTGATTGCCACGGATGTTCTTCCGATCAGGGCGAACATGGCCGTTGACCCGAGCGCGGCGCGGGGCACGGATTTCGGCACGGTGGCCGTTCTCAATACCAGCGGCGCCGACGAATGGGTGGACCGCACCTTCACCATCCACAACACGGGCATGGCCGCCCTGATCCTGGAGGAGCGGGTGCTGCTCTCGGGAGACAGGGGCTTTGACTCGCTGATCAGCGCCTCCCGGCCCGCCACGGCGGCGACTGCGTTCCACGTGATACAGCAGCCGCCCCGCACCATCGCTGCGGGCGGCAGCGCGGACTTCGTGGTGCGCTACAACCCGCAGCGGCGCAGCTCCAGCGCCGACGTCGTGGCCAACACCGCTACGCTGCTGATCGCCAGCAACGATGAGGACGAGGGGCGCTACCTGGTGAACCTGGCAGGGCGCGCGACGGAGGCGGAGCTGGGCATCCGCGATGCGGCGGGCCGCAACCTGCGCGCGCAGCGATACCGCAACGTCAAGTTCGGCGAGCAGAGCGGGGCGGCGAGCGAGACGATTACGCTGCGCAACATCGGCAACCACGAGCTGGTGCTGGGCGCCGTGAGCATCAGCGGCGCGGATGCGTCGAGCTTTGCGGTGACGGCGCTGGCGGACACCACGCTGGATGCGGTTACCGAGATGGATGATGCGAGCGACCCGGACGGCTTTGTGCGCAACTACGATTCGGAAGACCTGACCATCACCTTCACGCCGCCCACGGGGGTTTACACGGAGCAGAGCGCGACGCTGCGCATTCCGGTGGTGAACGACCTGAACCTGCGGCCTGCGCTGGAGCTGGCGCTTAGCGGCAGCCTGACGCGCCCGGCGCCGCAGGCTGCCATGGGCGCGCCGACCATTAGCGGCACGCCGCCGATGCCGGGCAGCGCGCTGACGGCGGCGACCACGGGCATTACGGACGGGAACGGGGTGGCGGGCGTCACGTTCAACTTCCAGTGGCAGCGCGCCTTTGACGCGGCGGGCAGGGGTCTGCACGACATCGTGGGCGGGACCGGGAACATGTACACGCCGGGGGATGACGACCGCTGCAAGTATCTCGGCGTTGTGGCGAGCTTTACGGATGAACACGGCTACCAGGAGCGGCGCAGCAGCGCGCTGACTGTTCAGGTTCCGTCGCACGCGGCGGCGGGCGCGCCGGAGATACGGGACACGCACGGGCTGGCGGCATTCACCGGCACTGCGGAACTCGGCCAGGAACTGCAGGCCTTCCCCGCCGGCATCACGGACGATGACGGCGTGCCCACGGACTTTGATCGCTTCAGCTACCAGTGGCTGCGCCAGAACGCGGACGGGACTGCCTACGACACGATTGACGGGGTGGCGGCGCAGGATCAGAGCTATACGACGGTGGCCGCGGACCAGGGCCGGCGCCTGCGCGTGCGGCTGAGCTTCACGGACAACGCGGGCTGCCCGGAGACTGTCACCAGCGCGGAGTCCGGTGTGCAGGTGCGGCGGGCGAACACCGCGGGCACGGGCGCGCCTCTCATCGCCGGCACACCCATGGTGAACCAGCGGCTGAACGCTTCGCGCTCGGGCCTCGTGGACCCGAACGGGTTCACCAGGGTTGTTTCCACGCGGACCGAACACAGGGGCTTCGTCTTCCGCTGGCAGTGGCAGCGGCAGCCCGGCGGCAGCGGCGCCTGGAGCGACATTACGCCCGCCGGTACCGGAACCCGCTACCAGACCACGATTACGGACCGCGGCGCCAAGCTGCGCGTGCGGCTGAGCTACGTGGATGACGACAACTACGCGGAGGAGCTGTTCAGCGACGCCTTCCCGAGTGGCACGGCCTTGATCAGCATCGGCAACCTCAGCGCGAGCGGCGTGCCCGTTGTCAGCGGCACGGGCCGGGCGCAGGTGGGGCAGGAACTGACGGCATCGACCGCGAACATCAACGACGGCAACGGGCTGACGGGCGCGACCTTCGCCTTCCAGTGGCAGCGCGCCCCGCTGGACTCGGGCTCGTGGACCAACATCGCCACGGGGACGAGCTACACGCTGGCCGCTGCCGACGCGGGCCGCCGCGTGCGCGTGCGGGTGAGCTTCACGGACGATGACGGCCACGACGAAGCGCGCAGCAGCCTGCCCTGGCCGAGCCAGGGGAGCATCGTGGCTGCCGATGTCGATGCTTCGGGCAGGCCGACCATCAGCGGCGAGGCGCGCGTGGGCCGGGTGCTGACTGCATCGCGCACGAACGTGGACGACACGAACGGCCTGCCGGACCATTTCAACTGGCAGTGGCGGCGCGTTGACGAAGACGGCGTGTCGAACCCGGTGGTGGTGCGGGACAGCGGGCACACCTACATCCTGACTCCGGACGACGAAGACCACCGCATCATCGTGGTGCTGAGCTTCACCGATGACGACGGCTACCCCGAGTCTGTTGCCAGCGAGGCCTGGCCGGCCGCCGGCATGGGCCTGGTGCGGCCGCTCAACAACACCCCGGCCACGGGCCTGCCCACCATCACCCGCACGACGGGCAGCGGGCCTGCCACCGTGGGGCATGTGCTGACTGCCTCGCGCGCGGACATCATGGACAGCGACGGGCTGCCCGCGAACGAAAGCGCCTTCACCTACCAGTGGCTGCGCGGAAGCACGGTGATTGCGGGCGCGAACTCGAACACCTACACGCTGCACGCAGATGACGCGGGTGCGCGCGTGAGCGTGAGCGTGAGCTTCACCGATGACGAGGGCTTTGCCGAGGCGCGGCGCAGCGCTCCGTATCCGGATGCGGGCGCGAACCCGGTGCGGCAGCAGGACAGCGCGGCCAGCGGAACGACCACCATAACGGGCAGCAACACGGCGCAGGTGGGCGTGGAACTCACGGCGGTGGTGACGAACGTCAGCGATGCGAACGGCGTTACGCGGGCTGTGTACCGCTACCAGTGGGAGCGCGCGAACACCGGGCTGGGCGAGGGCCGCGAGGATATCCCCGGCGCGATCAATCGCACCTACACGCCGGTGGGCAGGGAAGGCGTGGACGGCGGCGAGAACAGCGGCGACGTCGGCAAGCGGCTGCGCTTCACGGTGCGCTTCACCGATGACCAGGGCTACAGCCACAGCCTCAGCAGCCCCTACACGAGAGCGGTCGCGAAGCGCGCAGACGAGGCGCCGGTGGGCCGGCCCACCATTGCGGGCGCGGGCTCGCCGCGTGTTGATCAGGTGCTGGCCGCGCAGATCCTGGGGCTCAGCGATGCGAACGGGCTGCCGGAGGCTTCGACCTTCAGCTACCAGTGGCAGCGCAGCAGCACAGGCACGGGCGATACGACCCCGACCAACATCCAGCTCGGCGGGACGGGGCGGCGCTACACGCCGATAAGCGCGGACCAGACCCGCTACCTGCGCGTGCAGGTGACCTACACCGACCGCGACGGTTACGAGGAAGTGCTGCTCAGCGACTACACGGCGGTGGTGCAGCGGCGCGTGAACACCCTGGCCACGGGCAGCGTTGCGATCATCAGCACGATCCCCGACGAAAGAAACACCAACCAGGTTGTCGCCGTCCCGCTCCGCGTGAACAACCCGATAACGGCTTCTGTCAGCGGCCTGAGCGACCCGAACGGCGCGGAGGGGCGCTTCCTAAGCTACCAGTGGCAGCGCGAGGAGACGGCGGGCGCCACGCCGGTGGACATCCCCGTCGTCGGCGCTTTGCAGCGCTACCTGCTGCAGAGCGCGGACGAAGGAAAGCGCTTGCGCGTGCGGGTGCGCTTCACCGACGGCGACGGCTACAGCGAAACCCTGTACAGCCCGCTGAGCGAGCCGGTGGCGCCGGACGATGACAACCTGCCGCCCACGGGCCGCGTGGTGATTACGGGCGAAACCAAGGTGGGCGCGCTGCTGACGGCGGACACCCGGGCCGTCGGAGACGGGAACGGCCTGACCACGCCGGATTACGCCTACCAGTGGCTCCGCGTGGATGCGGACGGAATTTCGAATGGCGTCATCCTGCGGGGCGCGCGCGAGGCGACCTATCGGCTGCAGGCGGCGGACGCGGGCAAGCGGGTGATCGTGGAGGTGCGCTTCACGGACGACGATGCGTACGAAGAGAGGCTTGACAGCGACGCCAGCGCGCTGGTCTCGGCGGCCGGCAACAACGTGGCGACGGGCGCGCCGACCATTACGGGCACGACCAGGGTGGGCGAAACGCTTACGGCCGTGACCTCGGGCATCGCCGATGCGGACGGGCCGGCGACGATACCGGCGTCGGCGTTCAGCTACCAGTGGCGCCGGGCGTTTGGGAACAACGGCCTGTTCCAGGACATCACCGGCGCCACGTCTTCGACCTACCTGCTGGGCGAGGACGACCAGGGCGCGTATCTGCGCGTGCTGGTGAGCTTCACGGACGGCGCGAACAACGCCGAAGAGCTGGTCAGCGCGCCCAGCGCCGAGGTGATGGCCGAGCTGCAGGTGGCTGCGACGGGCCTGCTTGTTACCGGCGAGCCCCGCCAGGGAGAGACCCTTTGCGCGCAGACCAACGGCATCGAGGACGCCAACGGCCTTCCGACGCTGCGCCCGGGCACGGACCGGGACTGCCCGCTGGCCACGCTGCCGAGCGGGGATGACTACTTCAGCTTCCAGTGGAACAGGGTGAGCACGGGCGGGATTTCGAATGCCATCAGCGGCGCCATGAACGCGGAGTACACGCTGGCATCAGCCGACGTGGGCAGCAGGGTGCGCGTGACGGTGCGCTTCATGGACCGGGACGGGAACGCCGAGACGCTGCGCAGCGAACTCAGCGAGCCCGTGGTGGGGACAGGGGTGAACATCCCGGCGACGGGCGCGCCGACCTTCAGCGGCATTGTGCGGGTGGGCCGGAGTCTCGCGGCGGATGCTTCGGCGATCGAGGATGCGGACGGGCTGAGCGGCATTACGAACAGCATGACCGGCGAGCGGAGTTTCAGCTACCGCTGGCAGCGCGAAGAAAGCGCGGGCGCCGTGCCGGCGGACATCAGCGGCGCGACCGGGCGCACCTACACGCTGCAGGAGGCGGACAAGAACAAGCGCGTGCGCGTGCAGGTGAGCTTCACCGACGACAACAGCAACCCCGAGACGCTGAACAGCGAACTCAGCGGCGTGGTGGCGCCTGCGGGGAACAGCATCGCCACCGGGAGGCCTGGTCTCTCGGGCCCGGTGCAGGTGACGCAGACGCTGAACGTGGATACAGCGGGCATCGACGACGACAACGGGCTTGCCCGCGCTCGCTCCGGCAATGCAGCCGATGCGTCTTACGCTTTCAGCTTTACCTGGCTCAGCTACGACCCGGACGACGCGCGCAACACCTTCGGCGCCATTTCCGGCGCTTCCGGCAGCAGCTACGTGCTTGGGGTGCAGGACCTCGGCCGGCACATCTACGTGGAAGTGAGCTTCCGGGACGACGACGGCAACCAGAATGTGATGACCACCAACGAACTCGGCCCGATAGTGGCCCTTGCCACCACGCCGAACGAGGACGCCACGGGCCTGAGCGTGACGGGCTCGGCCCAGGTGGGGCAGGCGCTGACTGCCGTTACCTCGGGCATCACGGACGGCAACATGCTGCCCGCCGAGCCCCAGTATGCCTTCCTGTGGGAGAGCGCGACGGATGGCGCGGGCGCGGGCGCGGCGGGCATTCCGGGCGCCACCCGCGAAAGCTACAGCCTGTCGGAAGCGGACCAGGGTTCCTTCGTGCGGGTGACGGTGCGCTTCAACGACCTGCTCGGCAACGAAGAGGTGCTGAGCAGCGCGTGGACGGAGGTGATGCCCGAGGTCAATGTGCGCGCCACGGGCCTGAACGTGACGGGGGAGTACCAGGTGGGCATGGAGCTGCGCGCGGACACCAGCATGGTCGATGACGAAAACGGCGTGCCCGACCCGCCGGGGTACACCTACCAGTGGCAGCGGGCGACGGCCGCGACCGGCGCGGGCGAGCAGAACATCGGCAGCGCGACGGGTGCGAACTACACGCTGGGCGAGGACGACCAGGGCAGGTGGGTGCGCGTGGTGGTTGAGTTTACCGACGAAGACGGCAACCCGGAGAGGCTGGAGAGCACGTGGACCGAGGTGGCCCCGGAAGACGACCAGGGCGCCACGGGCATGCTGACTATCGATGGCGGCGACATGCCGCGCGTGGGCGAGGCGCTTAGCGCCAATACCGACGAGATCGACGACCCGGTGAACGGCCTGACTTCGCCGAACTACCGATACACCTGGGAGCGCGCGGTGGATGACATCGGCACGGACGCGGCGACCATCAGCGGCGCGACTTCGCAGAGCTATACGCCGAATGAGGCGCAAGACCAGGGCAGGCACCTGCGGGTGACGGTGAACTTCGCGGACGACGACGGCAACCCGGAGAGCAAGGTGAGCGGCTGGACGGCCGCGGTGGGCCGGCGCGAGAACGAGGCGGCCCAGGGCGATGTGATTATAACAGGCGCCGCGGCGGCCCGGGTGGGCGTGGAGCTGCGGGCGGATACCTCGCTTATCGACGATACGGTGAACGGGCTGACCCCGCCTGTGGACTTCACCTACCAGTGGGAGCGCGCGGACGACACCAGCGGCGCGGGCCTGACGACCGTGGGTACGGATGCGGCGAGCTACACGCCGGTGAAGGCGGACCAGGGCAGGTACCTGCGCGTTACGGTGAGCTTCGACGACGACGACGGCTACCGCGAGACCAAGCGCAGCATCGGCTACACCCGGGCGGTGCAGGTGCGCAGCAATGCCGCGGCGACGGGCGATGTGGTGATAACGGGCGGCGCAACGCCCCAGGTGGGTACGCAGCTCAGCGCAGACACCACGGGCATAGACGACCCGGTGAACGGATTGACGGCGCCGAACTACCGCTACCAGTGGCAGCGCGCGGACGATGCAGGCGGCGCGGGTTTGGTGAACATCAGCGGCGCGACTTCGCAGACCTATACGCCGCGTGCTGCGGACGACGCGGGCAAGCACCTGCGGGTGACGGTGCGCTTTACCGATGACGACGACTACCCGGAGACGGAGAGCAGCGCGTGGACGGGCGCTGTGAGTGGGGGCGATGCGCCGCCGGTGGATCCGGTGGACCCGCCGGACCCTGTGGATCCTCCGGACCCGGGCGACCCGGTGGACCCGCCGGCGCCGACGGTTCCCGACCCGAGCCGCATCACCATCAGCGGCCCCGGCATTCTGGGAACAACGCTGACCGTTGCCGGCGTGGACCCGGCCTGGCATAACGTGGCGAGCCTGTTCATGGCGCAGCCGGGAGACAACCTGCTTTCCTGGGCGCGCTGCACGCAGGCGGACTGCAGCGATTTGAGTCTGGCTAACGCGCAGGCGCGGGCGATCGGCCCGGCCACGGGCATGCTGAGCTTTGCGCTGGGCGCGCCGGTGCAGGCCGGGGAGTACGTCCAGGTGTCTGCGCTGGACCTGCCGCTGGGCGCAGGCAGCCTGACCATGCCGGACGTGCTGGCCGTGGGGATCTTCGGCCCGGTGTGCGCCGTCGGCGTGGACGTGGCGGACTGCCGGGCGCGGCAGGTGTTCCCGCGCCCGGACAACAGCGCGGCCGAGGGCGCGCCTGCGATTACCGGTGTAGCCCGGGTGGGCGAGACGGTCCGCGCCGATGTGGCGGGCATCACCGATGACAACGGGCTGCGCGGCGCCGTTTACAGCTACCAGTGGCAGCGCGAAGGGACGCTTGGCGATGTGGGCTCGTGGCGCGACATCGGCGGCGCCGCCGGGGCGGCTTATGCGCTGGCCGCGGCGGATGCGGGCAAGCGCGTGCGCGTGCAGGTGAGCTTCATCGACGAAGACCGCTACCGCGAGAGCCGCACCAGCGCGGCCTTCCCCGGCAACGGCGTGGTGGCCGCGGCGGGCACGACCAACACCCCCGCTGCGGGCAAGCCCGTGATTACCGGCGAGGCGCGGGTGGGGCAGACGCTTACCGTTACGCCCGCGACCATTACCGATGCAGACGGGCTGACCGGCGCCACCTACCAGTACCAGTGGCTGCGGGAGGCGGCGGACGGCACGGGCCGCGTCGTCATCAGCGGCGCGAATGCGGATACCTACCGGCTTGCGCTGGCGGACAGGGGCGGGCGCGTGCTGGTGCGGGTGAGCTTCACCGATGCGGGCGGCCAGGCCGAGAGCCTGCTGAGCGACCCGTGGCCGGGCGCGCCGGGCGTGGTGGCCCCCGTGGGCGAGAACTTCGCCGCGACGGGCGCGCCTGTGATTGGCGGCGTCAGCGGCGTGGCGCCGCGCGTGGATGATGTGCTGACTGCGGACACCACGGGCATTGAAGACGACAACGGCCTCGGCACGGTGACGTATACCTATCGCTGGACGCGCATTGATGCGGAAGGGACGGCGACGGACATCGGCACGAACGTGGCGACTTACACGCTGGTGGATGCGGACCTCGGGCATCGCATCGGGCTTTCGGTGCGCTTCGACGACGACGATGGTTACGAGGAAACCCGGGTGGGCGAGGCGACGGCGCCGGTGACCGCTGCGGCCAACAGCTTTGCTTCCGGCGCGCCGACCATCAGCGGCACGGTGCAGGTGGGCGGGGTGCTGACAGCCGGGGTGGCCAGCATCATGGACACGGACGGGCTGGCGACGCCCGGCTACAGCTACCAGTGGCGGCGCGTGGATGCGGACGGCGCTTCGGGCGTTGAGGTGATTGCGGGCGCGACCGGGGCCGAGTACACGCTGGTGGAGGCGGACCAGGGCCGGCGCGTGCGGGTGACGGTGCGCTTCACCGACGATAACGGGAATGTCGAGGTGCTGACCAGCGCGGACAGCCCGGTGGTGACGCCGGAAGCGAACAGCGCAGCGGTGGGCGCGCCGCGGGTTAGCGGCGTGCTGCGCGTGGGCGAGATGCTGCAGGCGATTCCCGGCGTTGTTGAAGACGCCAACGGCTTGGCGCCTGCGGCGGAGCGCGGGCCGGACTTCTTCAGCTACCAGTGGCGCCGCGTGAATGCGGATGATGCGTTCGACGTGGAGGATATCGCGGGCGCCGACGGCGAAACCTACGTGCTGCAGCCTGCCGATGCGGGCCGCTGCGTGATCGTGAGGGTGAGCTTCAGCGACAGCGACGGGAACACCGAGACGCTGACCAGCGCCAGTGCGAACTGCCACGCGGTGGCAGCGGAGGATGAGCTCACCGTGCTGGAAAAGGTGGCCATGGACCAGATGACTTCGGAGGTGCTGCTGAATCGCCAGGGCGCCGCGCTGGTGACCCAGGTGATCGACACGGTGAAGCTGCGCATCGAAGCGCCGCGCGTGGTCGGCGGGCAGGTGACGCTGGCGGGGTACCGCTTCGGGGGCGCGGGCGCCGGCGGTGCGGGTGGTGGCGCGCTTGGCGGCGGCTACGGCGGCGCGGGCGGCGGTGCTTATGGCGGCGCCTCCCATACTGGTACGGGCGGTTTCGGCGGCTACGGCGGCGGCGCGGGCGCGTCCGCTTCCCATACTGGTACGGGCGCGGGCGGATTTGGAGTCGGCGGTGCAAGCGACATCAGCATGGAGCGCGATTCGCACCTGCGCGGGCCGGGCGAGGAACGCGCCCGCGGGCGCCGCGCGCTGCCGGAGGGCAGGAACCTGGTGGGCAGCACGGCATTCTCGCTCACGCAGCAAACCGGAGCCGGCGCACTGGCCTCGGTGTGGGGCCGCGGCTCTCATACTTCCTTCGAAAGCCGCCAGGACGGCATCTCCCTGGACGGCGATGTGACCACCGGCCAGTTCGGCTTCGACCTGTCCTTCGGTTCCTGGCTGGCGGGGCTGTCCGTCGCGCACAGCGAGGGCCAGAGCGACTACCGCTACGCGGACGGGGAGGGGCAGGGCGAAATCGAAAGCTCGCTGACAGGTTTCTACCCCTACCTCGGCTACCGCTTCTCGGACCGCTTCTCGGGGTGGGCCACGCTGGGTTACGGCGGGGGCGACCTGACGCTGGCGCCGGAGGCGGACGATGCCGTGGAGACGGACATGTCGCTGGTGATGGGCGCGCTGGGCGTGCGCGACGAGACGCTGCGGCCCGGCGCCGCGGGCGGCTTCGCCCTCTCGCTGCGGGCCGACGCGCTGTTCCTGCGCTCCACCACGGACGAAGTGGCAAACCTGGCCGAGGTTGAAACCGACACGCACCGGGTGCGCTTCGGCCTGGAGGCCGCGCGTGAAGTGGTGCTTCCCGGCGCCGGCGGGCGGCTCTCGCCCGTGCTGGAAATCGGCGTGCTGCACGAAGGCGGCGACATCGAAGACGGCGCCGGCATGGACATCGGAGGCGGCCTGGCCTACGCGGGCGCGCGCGGCTTCTCCATCGACCTGCGCGGGCGCACGCTGCTGGCGCACGGCGTTTCGGGCACGGAGGAATGGGGCGTCTCGGGCGAACTGCGCTACGACCCGGCGCCCGGCTCGGAACTCGGCACTGCATTCACGCTGAAGAGCGGTTACGGCGCGCGCGCCTCGGGCGGGGTCGATGACATGTTCAGGCTGGACATGACGGACGGCATCGATGCGCTCGGCGGCGGCGCCTCCTCCGACGACGTGCGCATGGAAGCGGAACTGGGCTACGGCGTATCGACGCTGGGCGGCCGCTTCACGGGCACGCCCTGGGCGCGCATCGGCCTCGGCGACGCCGGCGCAAGCTGGCGCTTCGGCTGGCGCTTCACGCCGCTGGGAACCTGGGCGCCGAAACTGCGCACCGGCATCGAATACGGCGAGCGGGGCAGGGCCGGCGGGCACGACATCCGCCTGAAGCTGGACACGCGGTTCTGACAAAGGCAAAGGCCGGGCGATAGGTAGGGCCTCCGTCACAGAGCGACGGAGGCTGGCCACGTCCGTTGGCAAGTCAGGCGCCGGCGGGCACGAAGTGCGCTTCAAGCTGGACACGCGGTTCTGACAAGGCAAAGGGCGGTCGCACAAGGTGCGGCTGAAACTGGATGCGCTGTTCTGACACTGCGGCAGGGCTGCCCCGCTGCCTGGAAGGGGCCTGAAGATTTGGCGGGCAACATGGAACGGACAAAGAAGCGTCGCAAGTCCATCATCCATAGATGGCTGAGTGAAATTTTTGGCAACACGTACACCTATCGGGAGGGTGACGGCCCTTTGGTGACGGTTGTCGGTCATCGTTATTTCAGCGTTGACCCGCGCGAGGTTTTTGAGATCGTAGCGAGGCGAGGCGATCTGGATGGGATGCCGGGCTTTTCAAAAAAGACCACCGGAGAAAAACCCGATACACATTCTTCTGATTTGAAAAAACGGACCAACATGGAACGGACAAAGAAGCGCGAGAGGACCGGCTTCCGCAAGTGGCTGCACGAGTTTCTCACGGGCACGTACACCTATCGGAAGGGAGACGGTCCCCTGGTGACAGTTGTCGGTCATCGTTATTTCAGCGTTGACCCGCGCGAGGTTTTTGAGGTCCTTGCGAGGCGAGGTGAACTGGATGGAATGCCGGGCTTTTCAAAGAAGTCCACCGGGGAAAATTCCGATTCGCATTCCTCTGGGCCGAAGGAACGGAAGGAAAACCCCGGCACAGAACACGGGGCTTGACGATTTCGGCCTCGCCGGAGGCGCGACAACAGCTCGCCCGCGCCGGGTCGCCGTCCAGCGTCCGCCGAGGACGCCGCACGCAGCCGCTTGACTTGAAGCATCCGGGTGGTAGAATACCCGGGAAGGGCTTGAAGAGAGCGTGGAGGGGCAGCCTCCCTGGAGAGGGGCCCCAGAGACTTGGAGGACAACATGGAACGTACAAAGAAGCGCGAGAGGACCGGCTTCCGCAAGTGGCTGCACGAGTTTCTCACGGGCACGTACACCTATCGGAAAGGAGACGGCCCCCTGGTGACGGTGACCGGTGGACGTCACTTCAGCGTTGACCCGCGCGAGGTTCTTTACCTCCTTGCGAAGCGAGGCGATCTGAAGGGAATACCGGGCTTTTCAAAGAAGACCGCCGGGGAAAATTCCGATTCGCATTCCTCTGGGCCGAAGGAACGGAAGGAAAACCCCGACACGAAACCCGGGGCTTGATGACCTGCTTTCCGGAAGGCATGGACTTGGTGGAAATTTCAGAATTTCGATCAAGCGCAACATGAACGAGGCCGCCACCCAGGCCAAGGAGGATTTCCGATGGATTTCAACATAGCGGGACCCATTCTCGTGATTATCACGGGGTACCTGGCCTTGCTGTTTGCAGGAGCGAACTTTCGTTCCGAAGTCAACAGCATTCTCAGGTCGGACTACAACCTCCTCTTCTTTTCCATCTTTGTTGGAATTTCCCTTGTGTTCATATCGGAACTTCTGATTGCGTTGTTAGTACACCTTGGCCCCGGCATTCACTCCGGCCTGTTCGGCGCAATTGGGGAGAAGTCGGCCAATTTCCCCCTGACTCGTTCCTTCTTTCCATTCAGGAGCGAGGAATACGACGATGCGTACATCATTTCTGTTTTCATGGTCAGCATCGCCCTGATATTTTTCATGCGGATTGTTTTCAGCCTTGCTCCCGTTAGAAGAAAAACCGAGAAGCTTTTGCTGGAAAGAGCCAGGAATCGAGGAGAGTACCTTATATGCTATCTTCAGGATTCCATGGAAGACCCAAGGCTCGTCATGCTGACGTTGGTCAGCGGGAAGGTGTATGTCGGGTGTGTTGCCGAGCCTCCCATTACCGAGATTGAAGAAAAGGATTCGGATATATCCTTTATGCCGGTACTTAGTGGGTACCGGGATGCGAAGACTCGGAAACCGGTATCCTTCGAAATCAGAAATCGGGCTATGTATCTCCAGTTCGAAGATATTGATGTATTTCCCGAGTTTGAAGGTGTGTCCAGCGAAGCAGAAGGTGCAATTCACCGGGTTCACATTCCCCTCAGCCAAATCGAGAGCGCCAGCTCAGTATCGCTGGATCATGTCCGCCCCCTGGTCGTCGAAGACGACGAATCGGGCGCCTCGACCGGGTAGGCAATATCGCCAACACCGTGTACCGTGTCTTATCAACGGACGCGGCCGACCGCCTTCGCCCGGTGGTAGAGTTGGATCTTTTCCAATCCAGAAATAAAACTGAAAATCAGGTTCTCATGAGGCGGTCCGGGCTGCCGGCGGCGATGGATGCCTGGAGCGCCGCATGGGGGGCGGTCAACGTGTCGGCGGCAGCGGTCGGTCGCAGCGCCCGGACTCACTGTCGGTCGGCGCCCGGAATTTGGCCTGGCTACCGGGCCGCTTCGACCGTGCGAAATTCGCTGATGCTTACGTGGACGTCACGGACGCCCGCAGCGGGCGTCCCCAATTCAGGATGAGACACCCTGCCCTGACGAGCGCTCCGCATCGCGCTTTCCGTATTTCCTTTGCAGCCAGGCATGGAACGAGGGGGATCGGACACTCGTAGCGGTCCTCTTCATCGACCCACCACAGCATTCCGCAGTGCTCCATGCGCTGCACGAAACCCGCGACGTCGATATCGCCGTGCTTGTCTTTTGGGGGGCCGGGAGGTCCGGCAGAAGTGCAGCCGCCAGGGTGGCAGGGCGCTTCCCGTGTTGCGTCGCCTCCATGACGATTTGCGCGGCGACTTCCCCTTCTTCGGTCGTAAAGTCCTCGGCCCGTGCCTTGTAGTAGCGATCCTTCCGTTTTTCGATCTCCTGCCCGGCCTCGGCAAGCATGCCCGAGTTCAATTCTCCGCCGTGCTGGATGATCACTTCCGCTGTCGCAAGGAGAACCGTGTTGAGGTGATGCGGAAAGCGATCACTGTGCTCCACTGCCGGTTCACCCATTCCCGGCGCCCGCCTTTCGAAACCTCGATCTCGTACCTGCTCAGCAGCGCTTCCATCGCTTCCGCGCAGTCCCCGTCCTCCAGCATCTTCAGCTCGACGGAGTACCCGCGTGCGAACCTCGATATCCCCGTGCTTCTGAGCGCGTCCGTCGAGTCGGAAAGACCCCCGAACACGGGCACGATGGGAAACTGGTGCAGGCCCAGGTGGAGCTTTCCGTATAGCTTCGCGTTGCCTTCGTCCGAGTGTTGCGCCTCGTCGATCATCAGCACCACGAGCGGCCTTTTCAGGACGTCTATCTGGTCGATCTCGTCAATGACCCTTTCCGGATCGACCTTGGTGAACAGATCGGCCAGAATGCCGGCGCCCAGCGCCAGGGACTTCTTGCCTGCGTTGTCCTTCAGCCTGCGCGCTTCTTTGGCGCAAAGCTTCAGGAGCGACGCATCGGTTTCCAGTTCCCCGGGCTCGGTCCAGATGACCAGCGGCGTGCCGAATGACGCGAGCTTGAGATGTTTCCGGATCGCTTTCACGATCTTCGGCGGCTCCTGCGCTCCCTCTCCCTGCCCGCCTCCAGCGACGCCCTGGGCGAGAACCTGCCCTTCCGCCAGCAGCGCGGTCTTGCCCATGCCGGGCGCGCCCGTGAAGAGGATGCCTCCAGGCTCTTTGCGCTTCTCCCCGCGGACGGCTCTCGCCTTTCGCTCGACCGCCCGGATGCAGGCGTTCTCGATCAACGCCAGCTCTTCCTTCCGGCCGACGAAGAACTCCGCCCCACCGCGGTTGCCGCCGCTGGATTCGACGAATTCTTTCAGTCCTTCAATATCTGCCATCTCACTGCCTTCCTGTTGCTTTCGCCCGGCTCCCGCCGCCTGCCCCTGACTTGCCAACGGACTTGGCCGGTGACTTACCAACGGACTTGGCCGGCGGACTCCCTGGCACCGGACGGGCATCCCGGTTTGCCCGCCGGCCCTATCGGCCACGCAACCGGCAGGCAATTTCGCACAGCCACCACGCTCCGGTAACCAGGCAAAATTTCGTGAGCCCAGCCTCACGTACAGCCCGCACCCGGCCACGCCCGCCGTCCCTGCCGAATCGGGCCTTTCGGGGGCCGCCCGGGAAGGGTGC
>CAZJXU010000268.1:0-1543 GCA_964550095.1 uncultured Spirochaetales bacterium
GTTAGATCGCTGGCCGGCGCTTTGCTTGCGCATCACCCCCGTTTCGCCTACACAAGGCAGGGCAGGGGCGTTAGCTCAGTTGGCTAGAGCGCCGTGTTCACACCGCGGAGGTCACTGGTTCAAGTCCAGTACGCCCCACCATCGTGCCGGTTCGCCCGTGGGTGGCCCGTAGTTAGTTGGCTAGAGTCACCACGTCGATACGGACGCCCGCAGCGGGCGCCCCCGTCCGTTGGTAAGTCAGCCCCACCATCGTGCCGGTTCGCCCGTCCGCTACAGGCAGCGGCAGCCTGTGCGTTGACAAGGCAGCCACCACCTCAGCGCTGGCCCGTGCATGGGTGGCTCCGAAGCTCATCGGCTAAGGTACCCACGTCGATACGGACGCCCGCCTTGAGCGACGGGCGTCCACGTCCGTTGGTAAGTCAGGCCCCGTAGCTCAGTTGGATAGAGCGCCTGCCTCCGGAGCAGGAGGTCGTAGGTTCGAATCCTACCGGGGTCACCACCAGACGCGCCGCAGGCATAGCCCGCACGGCCCGATGCGCCCGGGAGGCGAAGAGAAGGAGAAGGCAATGGCGTCGGCGAGCCGGGTGGCCCTGGTGACGGGCGGCGGACGCGGCATCGGCCGCGCCATTTCGCTGGGCCTTGCCGAAGACGGCTTTTCCGTTGCAGTCAACTACAGGCGTGACGCCGAGGCCGCCGAAGCCACGGCGCGGGAGATCTGCGACGCCGGGGGCAGGGCGCAGACCTTCAAGGCCGAAATGGAAGACGGCGCCGCCTGCGCCGCCATGGTAAACGCGGTGCGGGAAACGCTGGGCCCCGTGGATTGCCTCATCAACAACGCCGGCATTGCCAGCCGCGGCCAAAGCGTCGAAAACACCGAGCCCGAGGAATTGCTGCGCGTGATGCGCGTGCACGCCCTGGCGCCCCACCGGCTGTGCCAACTGGTGCTGCCGGAGATGAAGCAGGCCGCGCGCGGCGACATCGTGATGATCTCCAGCGTCGCCACCCTGTACCACGCCGCATCCGGCGCGCCCTACAACATGGCCAAGGCCGCCATGGAATCCCTGGCCTTCACGCTCGCCAAGGAAGTGCGCGCACACGGCATTCACGTGAACGTCGTGGCGCCGGGCCTGGTGGAAACGGAAATGGGACGCCGGCTGGTCAAGGCGACCGCGGGCGCCGACATCGCTTCCCTGCACGAGCGCTCTCCCTTCGGCCGCGTCTGCCAGCCCGGGGACGTGGCGAACGTGGTGCGCTTCCTGGTTTCCGAACGCGCATCCTACCTGACGGGGGAGAAGCTGAACGTGTTCGGCGGCGGCAACTGACACGGGCGCGCCGCCGGGCGAGTCGATGGCCCGACTGAATGTCTGCGGCGGCGGCAACTGACACGGGCGCGCAGCACGAGCACCGACCCGCGTGCAGCACGAGTGTCGAATGCATTCCGCGCAGGCCAGGCGGCGCCCATCGCGAAGATCAAACAGGGGATATTTCCGCCCGGTGTTTACCGCCTGGTCCGTTGTCGAAGCGGCGCCTGTATCCCGCGCCC
>CAZJXU010000269.1:0-5552 GCA_964550095.1 uncultured Spirochaetales bacterium
GAAATCCTCCAGGGTGAACAGGCCGCGTCCGATGCCGCCCTGGTTGGTGATGATCGCCAGCCCGAAGCCCGCAGCCGCAAGGCGCTTTAGCGCCTCTGTAGCAAAGGGCATGCGCTCGTAATCCTGAACGCGGTGCACGAAGCCCGTGTCCCGGTTGAGGGTCCCGTCGCGGTCCAGAAAAACCCAGCGCTTCATCCGCGTCAGAATATCACGTGCTTTGTATGCCTACAAACACATTCTGGTCAGGCGCCCGGACCGCGCCCGACCCATTGACAGTGTCCCCCGGAATCGTCCATAATCAGCCCGTACAGGGCATAAAAAACACCTTGCAACTGGTGGACAGCGGTGGTAGGGTGGTCTTCACCAGGGAGAACAGTCATGGGTTTCTTGGAGAGAGCAGTCAGGGGATTCTGGAGAAAGAAAAAGCCTGAGAAGGACAACGGTGCCCAGAAGGACGATGGCCCCCAGATGGGGAAGCCGGACTACGAATCGCTCCGGATCGTCAGAGGCTTTTACATTGAAAGGGATATAGATGCTGCTATTGAGGTTCTCAACAAATCAGGCGTCTTGAAGTGGTTCGGCAAGCCGTCCAATCGACCTGAACAGGCTTCGGACAAACCCCAGCGGTCATCGGAGGATCCGGAATAAAATCCACGCCAGTGGACCGGGACGCCCGAAATCGCCCATAACAGCCCGTACAGGGCATGAAAAGGCCCTTGCGGGCGGCGGGCGGCTGTGATACAGTGGACCTCACCAGAGAGAGGGAGAACAGTCATGGGATTCTGGAGAAAGAAGAAGCCGGAAAAGGGCAACGGTGCCCCGAGGGCGGAGGGGGAGCCGGATTATGAAACGCTCCGAATTGTCCCTGGTCATTACATTGAAAGGGACATCGGGGCGGCCATTGACGCCCTCAACAGGTCAGGCATCCTGAAAGAGTTCAGCAAGTCGTCCAATCGACCTGAACAGGCTTCGGACAAACCCCACCGGTCATCGGAGGATCCGGAATAAAAACCACGCCACGGTCCGGTCAGGGCTGATCCGACCAGGCGTGGTCCGGTTACTGTCAAATGGACAAGATTTTGACATGGTCCCTGCTCGTGCCGGTGGCTGGCTACTGGTTCTTGATGCTGTCCCGCTTTCGCTTCATGGTCGGGCTTCAGTCGGGTTACCATCTGCTGTTCCTGTCCCTGCTTTCGGGAATTGTCTCCATGACCGTGGTGGCGGTGGGCGTTGCTCTGCTGCTGGGCAGTGAACTCTCCTTCCCGGTTTCGACCGAGGAGTTCTTCTTTGTCTGGGTCATCGACATTGCCCTGATAACGCTGCTCTTCGGCACAACATACCTCATCGAGAACAGGTTGATGTCCAGAAAAAAGATAACGAAAAGAGAATTGAAAATAGCCAACAGGCTCGGAGAAAAAATAATCTGTTTTCTCGGAGAGGCGATGGCAAACTACGACATTGTGCAATTGTCATTGGGAAATGGTCGGACCTGCATTGGCGTTGTTACGAAGGTTCCTACGCCTCTTCCTGTATGGGGAGTAGCGAGCATCAAGAAAGAAGTGTCTATTTTGCTGGCGGGCTATGAATTTCACGATCCGGCCACCGGAAAGATCACGAAAACAGGAACCTCCGAGGGAGAGCATGTCAGCGAAAAAGATCGTGTAGAGATCCACATCCCTCTCGACCGGATCGAATTTGCAGGGCTCTATCGGCTCGGCGGTAATGCCCGGGAACGGGAAGACGGGTAGCAGGCATCCCGGCACCGCCCGCGCGGTTTGGCCACGCCCGTCCAGTCCGCGCCGCACATTTGCCCCTGGGTCCCGAAGCCATGCCCCCATCCACGGTCGCCGTCCCCGCTGCCGCCCGGGCCGCTTTTGCGCGCACGGCCCGGCGCGCGCCCCGAAGCCGCCATGCCGCCCCGCCGCTTCCCCCGCGCCGGTTGAAGCTGCGTTACCTTTGCCGGGCTCGCCCTCTTTGCAAGCCAATTCGCGCCAACACGGGAGCCTGCCTGTGATGCGGAACATCGGAGCAAGCGGAGTCCTCCGCGACGCCGGAAGCGCTCGCGCCAGCGACGCCTGCGCCACGCAGGAACGGCCCGTTGCCCCCAGTGAAGTCGCCATCATCGGCGCGGGCTTTGCGGGCATCGGCGCGGCGATCCGCCTGCGCAAGGCCGGCATCGAATCCTTCGTGATCTTCGAACGCGCGGACGACATCGGCGGCACCTGGCGCGACAACCGCTACCCGGGTGCCGCCTGCGATGTCCCCTCGCACGCCTACTCGCTCTCCTTCGAACAAAACCCGAACTGGAGCCGTCGCTACGCGCCCGCCGCTGAAATTCACGCCTACCTGGCCGGCCTGGTCAAAAAGTGGAAGCTGGAAGAAAAGCTGCGCCTTGGCGTAACCATCCAGGGCGCCGAATACGACATCGCCACGGGCTGCTGGACGCTCGACGCAGGCGAGGCCGGGCTGCACCGGGCGCGCGTGGTGCTCTCCTGCATGGGCGGCCTGACGGAGCCCGCATGGCCCGACATCCCAGGCCGCGCGGACTTCGCCGGCGAACTGCTGCACACCGCACGCTGGCCTGCGCGCTTCGACCCCGCCGGCAAGCGGGTGGGCATGATCGGCACGGGGGCCAGCGCGGTGCAGACCGCACCCGGCATCGTGGACCGGGTGCAAAGCCTGCACGTGTTTCAGCGCACGGCGAGCTGGGTGGTACCGCGCATGGACCGCGCCTACCCCCCGCGCCTGAAGCGCCTCTTTGCGCGCTTCCCGGTGTTGCTGCGCGCGAGTCGACTGCTCAAACAATTCCTGAGCGAACTGCGCGGACCGATGATCTTTCTCGATTCGCCGCGCCTCTCGAGGGCGGGGCAGCGCTTGTCGCTCCAGCACCTGCACAGGCAGGTACCCGATCCGGAACTGCGCCGCCGCCTCCTGCCCGACTTCCAGTTCGGCTGCAAGCGCATCCTGGTCTCCGACGACTACTGGCCCATTTTCACGCGCGACAACGTGCACCTGGTAACCGACGCCATCGAGCGCATCGAGGCCGGCGGTGTGCGCACCAAAGACGGCGCGCTGCACGAACTGGACGCGCTCATTTTCGCCACCGGCTTTGACGTGTCGCTGGACAGCACGCCCTTTCCGGTGCGCGGCGTGGGCGGTCGCACGCTGGACGAAGCCTGGCAAGGGGGCGCCGTCGCCTACCGGGGCATGAGCGTGGCCGGCTTCCCCAACTGGTTCATCATGATGGGGCCGAACACCGGGCCCGGTCACACCTCGGTGCTGATCTACACCGAAGCGCAAATCAGCCACGTGCTGCAGGCCATTCGCAGCATGCGCCGGCGCGGCTGGAAAAGCGTGGAGGTGCGCCCGGAAGTGATGCAGCGCTACAACGCGCGCATCCAGGGACGCATGAAGTACATGGTGTGGGGAACGGGGTGCAATAGCTGGTATCTCTCGGACGACGGCGCCAATCATACGCTCTACCCGGGTTTCGCAACGGAGTATGCGCTGGGCACGCGGCGTTTTCGCCGCGCCGATTACCGGGTCGAAACCTTTGACAGCGCGCAGCCACAGCAAGCGCAGGCGCCGGCGACGAACCAGGCAAACCAAGCGAACGAAGCTGCAGCGCTGCAGCACAGCGCGCCCGCGGCGCCGGCCGGGCAAAGCCTGGCGCGCGGCGACGCCTGACACATCGCGCATGCCCTCGCGGTGACACCCCGGTGCGCCTGCCGCTCCGAATTGGCGGCGTGCGCACTCCGTCGGTAGAACGCCCGTGATGCGTTGAAACCGGAACACGGAGGCGGCGCGGCGTGCGCACTCCGTCGGTAGAACGCCCGTGGTGCGTTGAAGCCGGAACACGGAGGCGGTGCGGCGCACGCACTCCGTTGGTGGAATACCTGTTGTGCGTTGAAGCCGGAACACGGAGGCGACGCGGCGCGCGCACTCCGTCGGTGGAACGCCCGTTGTGCGTTGAAGCCGGAACGCGGAGGCAGCGCGGCGCACGCACTCCGTCGGTGGAACGCCCATTGCGTATTAGAGCCGGGCGGTGTGGACGCGCTTCTGCCGGTCAGCCCTGGCTCGCCTCGCCTTGCGCGGCGCGCTGGCGCGCTTCCTCGAGTAACTGCGCCAGGGCGTCCTCAATCCTGTACCGGGGAGACCAGCCGGTCTGTTCCTGCAAGCGCCGGGCGTCCCCCGCGCTCGCATCGGCGGTCCGCAGCAGGGCAGGGTCCACCTCAATTCTCGGCCTCACCCGTGCGCTGGCCGCCAACATCTCCAGCACTTCGCCGATGCGCAGGGCCCGGCCCGAAGCCACGTTGAACACGCCCCGGGCGCTGTCATCTTCGAGCAGGCGACAGTAGGCATCCACCACGTCGTCCACGTGCAGAAAATCGCGCTGCGCATCCAGGTTGCCCACCCGCAACACGGGCGGCCTCAAGCCCAGTTCCATTTCCGCCAGCGCGCGGGCAAAGCGCGCCTCGGCAAAGTGCACCCCCCTGCCGGGCCCCGTGTGATTGAAGGGGCGCACGCGCAGCACACATTGCCCCTGCCACGCGTAGTGCGCGCCCAGCAGGTCGGCCGCAGCCTTGCCGGCCGCGTAACGCCCCTGCGGTCGAAGCGGAGCATCTTCCCTGAAAGGCGCAGCACCGGGCGCCAGGTTGCCGTACACCGCGCCCGATGAAACCAGCAGCAGCCTGGCCTCGGGTGTTTCGCGCCGCATGCCTTCCAGCACGGCCAGTGTTCCCAGCAGGTTGACGCGCATGGCGGCAAGCGGCTCGGCCTCCGCCTGCACGCTGGAACTCAGCGCGGCCAGGTGGACCACCGCGTCGGGGCGCTCCCGGGCCAGCGTGCGCCGCACGGCGGGCGCGTCCGACACGTCCACGTCGCCGATGTCGCTCGCCAGAACGCAGGCGCCGCCCTCGCGCAGGCGCTTCGTGAGCCGCCTGCCCACGAAGCCCGCGGCGCCGGTAATCCACACGCGCATTCCGGGGAGCCTAAGGTGCTGAGCGGCCATCGTCGATACGGAGGCCCGCCCCAGGCTGCGGGCGTGTCCCTGTCAGTTGGCAAGGCGCGGACGCCGGCAGCGTTTGATGAGGCGGGCTGTACGTGAGGCTGGGCTCTCGGAATTCGGTCTGGTTATCGGGGCGCTTCAGCCGTCCGAGCCGCCCGGCGCCGTCGTGGCCGATATGGACGCGGACGCCCGCAGCGGGCATCCACGTCCGTTGGCAAGTCAGGCTATTTTCCCCCCGCGCATCCGGTTGCTAGCGTCATTCGCCGTGAGCAACGTGAATGCCGGGCCGCATGCTGCGCACGGAGGCGACAGCCTGCGGCGGCGCACAGCGCAGGGGCGCGTGCCGCGCGCCGCCTTTGCCCGCGCCCATACCCGTACACGCACCCATCGCCCCCGTACCCGCGCCCGCCTTGCCCTTGCTCGCGCCGGCGCCCGCCTTGCCCGCACCCGTCGCCCCCGCACCCGCAGCATCCTTCGCGCTCGCACGCTGCTCTTTCGCCTGTTGCCGCTTGTCCTGCTGACCGGCCTGCTGCTGCCCTCCCTG
>CAZJXU010000270.1:0-2481 GCA_964550095.1 uncultured Spirochaetales bacterium
ACCCACCCTCACACACCACCATCACCCGTCCCCAACCCCCAACCCGAGGAACAAAAGGAGAAACCCCATGGCGCATCGTGAAAACGAACACGTCCAGTTGCCGCTTCCGAACGGCTGGTTCGCGGTCGAGTTTGCCCGCGAGTTGCACACGGGCGATGTCAAGCCGCTGCACTACTTCAACCAGGACATGGTGCTGTTCCGCACCCGCGCCGGCGAGGCCCGCGTGCTGGACGCCTTCTGCCCGCACCTGGGCGCGCACCTGGCCTACGGCGGCCGGGTGATGGGCGAGACCATCCGCTGCCCCTTCCACGGCTGGCAGTTCGAAGGCGAAGACGGGCGCTGCACGCACATCCCCTACTGCGAGCGCATCCCGCCCCGCGCGCGCGTGAAAAGCTGGCCGGTCCAGGAAAAGAACGGCCTGATCTGGATCTGGCATCACTCGGAGGACAAGCCCCCCGAGTGGGACTTCCCGGCGCTGCCCCAGTTTGCCGATGCGGGCTGGAGCGAGCCGCGCACCTTCGACCTGGTGATCGACGCGCACGTGCAGGACACGCACGAAAACAACAACGATCCGGTGCACTTCCTGTTCGTGCACGATTCAAACGAAGTGCTGCCCTCCGAAATCCACTTCACCGAGAACAGCACGCACTACCGCATCACCAGCGACCAGGAGCAGGAGACGCCCTTCGGCACCTTCAACACCACGCTGGTGCGCGATTCCTGGGGCCTCGGCCTCACCTCGGTTGCATCCGAGGGCATTCCGGGCGCCGGGCTGCTGATGTTTTCCTCCACCACGCCGATAGACGACAAGCGGGTGCACTCGCGCTGGGTGCTGACCTGCTCCAACAACATGGTGGATTTGGCGGGCGAAGAGTTCATGAGCCGCCTCACCACCGGCGTGCTGCAGGACATGGACATCTGGAAGCACAAGGTGCACCGCGCGCGCCCCGTGCTGTGCGAGGCCGATACCTTCCTGGCCGAGTTCCGTCGCTGGGCGCGCCAGTTCTACACGAACCCGGCGCCCGAGGGCGATAAAGTCCGGCACGATGGAGAAGGCTGAGCGCCGCGCCCGCCCCAACCTCAACACCACATCCAACAACGCTCCCTCCCAACACCAGCCGCCCCAACCAACCCCAGGCGCACGCCAACAAAAGGAACCCCTCATGGAAGAACGTCATCTTGTCATCTCTTCGGACGGGCACGCCGGGCTTCCGGCGGCCGAGTACCGCGAGTATGTCGATCCGAAGTACCGGGAGGCCTTCGACGTCGCCCTGCCGATACAGATCGAAATGACCAAGCAGGCGGCGAAGCACTTCCTGGTCGATGAGATCAACGAGCAGTGGTCGAAGGGCCGCGAGTACGAGCTTTCCGGCGCCTGGGATCCGGTCGCGCGCGACAAGGTGCTGGACGCCGACGGCGTCACCGCCGAGGTGCTGTTTCCCGACGGCATCACTGAGATGAACGCGCCGCCTTTCGGTGCGGGCTTCTCCATGCCGCCCGAAGACGTGAACCCCGAGTTGCAGTGGGCGGGCTGCATCGCGCACAACCGCTGGATGGCGGAGTTCGTGCAGACCGCGCCCGAGCGCCGCATCGGCCTCGCCTGCATTCCGGTCTTCTGGGACATCCCGCGAGCCGTCGAGGGCGTCACCTGGGCGCGCGAGAACGGACTGCGCGGCGTGTTGCTGCCGCCGCGCTGGGGGCCCTGCGACCCCTACCATCACCCGAAGTACGATCCCTTCTGGGCCGCCTGCCAGGATCTCGACATGCCCGTGCACTTTCACTCGGGCCCGGCGCCGCCCGGGGATTACTTCGGCCCGCAGCCGCCCCCGGAAGGTCACGAAATCTCGCCGGGCGCCATGGGCGCGTACGTAACCGAGGTGCACATCTGGCTGATGCGCCCGCTCACCTTCATGCTCTGGGGCGGCGCCTTCGAACGCTACCCGAAGCTGAAAGCGGCGCTCACCGAGGGCACCGCCATCTGGGTGCCCGAGTACCTGCAGCTCCTGGAGCAGCGCTACGCGGTAACCGCCTACTCGCAAAAGCTGGGCGACTACCGCAGTCACCTCAGCATGTCGCCGGTGGAGTACTTCCGCCGCAACGTGCGCATCGGCGCCTCCTGCATGCCGCGCCGCGAAGCCTTGCTGCGCCACGAAATCGGCATCGACAACATCATGTGGGGCACGGATTACCCGCACCCGGAAGGAAGCTGGCCCAACACGCGCGCGCAGCAACTGGAGACCTTCGGCGGTTTGCCCGAGGGCGAGGTGGCCGCCATGCTGGGCGGCAACGCCGCCGGCTTCTACGGGCTGGATGTCGAAAAGCTCCAGCCCATCGCCGCGCGCATCGGCCCCCCGAAGCAGGTCTTTGCCGAGGCGCCCGCCGAGGGGTGAAAACGCCAGACCCTTGCGCCATCTGCCGCCCACCGCCCGACGCAAAACGCCGGTCCGCGCAAACCCGCCGGCCCTGCACACTCCCAGCCCT
>CAZJXU010000271.1:0-5693 GCA_964550095.1 uncultured Spirochaetales bacterium
GATGCAAACGCAGCCACCGACGGAAAAGCCGGCGCAGGATCAAACGCAGATGCGGGCTCAGTCAAACCCGGCGCAGGCAGAGCAGGCGCAGGCGGCGATGCAAAACCGGCTGCAGCCAGCGGCGCAAATGCAGGCGCAGGCGGAACGGGCGCAAACGCAGACGCAGGCGGAACGGGCGCAAACGCAGACGCAGGCGGAACGGGCGCGGGCGCAAACGCAAACCCAATCGACGACGCAAACGCCCGCGCCGCGGGCGGGTTCCGTACGCGCCTGGCTGCTTGCCGCAAGGCCGAAGACTTTGCCTGCATCGCTCGCGCCGGTGCTGGTGGGTACGTCCGTCGCCATTGCGGAGGGCGGGGCGCGTCCGCTGGTGGCGCTCGCTTGCCTGGCCGTCGCCCTGCTGCTGCAGTTGGCGGCGAACTTCGTCAACGACTATGCAGATTTCGAACGCGGCAGCGACAGCGCGCAGCGCCTCGGCCCGCCGCGCGCGGCGCAGCAGGGCCTGCTCAGCGTCGCTGAACTCAAACGCGGCGCGGCGGCGACGCTGGCCCTTGCCGCGCTGTGCGGCCTGCCCCTGATCTGGCTGGGCGGCATGCCCATCCTGATTGGCGGCGCGCTCGCGCTGCTTGGCGCCGTCGCCTACACCGCGGGCCCAAGACCGCTCGCATACCACGGCCTCGGCGACCCGGCGGTGTTCGTCTTCTTCGGCCTGGTCGCCACCGCCGGCACGCACTACGTGCAGGCCGGGCGCCTCTCCGGCGCCGCGCTCGCGAGCGGCGTGTGCATGGGCTTTCTCGCAACCACCCTGCTCGCCGTCAACAACCTGCGCGATATGGAAGGCGATGCGGCGGCGGGCAAGCGCACCCTGGCGGTGCATCTTGGCGAGCGCGGCGCGCGTCGTTACACCGCGGCATTGCCGGCCGCGGCTTACGTCATGACGGCGGCGCTGGCAAAGCTCGGCCTCGGCCTGCTCGCCGCCCTGCCGCTTTTGAGTCTGCCCCTCGCCGCGCCCCTGTGGCGCGACGTTTTCGGCGCAAACGGGACGTCGCTGAACCGCACGCTGGCGGGCGTGGCCCGTCTCGAACTGGTGTTCGGCGCATTGCTCGCCGCCGCTTTTGTTTTGAGTCGATGGGCAAGCTGATCCGCGCGCTGGATGTTGCGCCGCAAACGCGCAAGCTGCGCATGCCGCTGAACACTTCGGCGGGCGTGCTTTGGGTACTGCCCGGCGTGCGCGTGGCATGCGCCACCGGGAGTGCGGCGGCCTTTGGCGAAGCGCCCTTGCTGGACGCCGCGCTCGTGCCGGACGTGATGCGGGCGCTGGCCGACGCGCGCGCGTGGCTGTGCGGCATGGATGCAGCCGCCGCGCGCGAACGGCTTGATGCGCGCGTGCACTCCGCGCCTGCAGCCTGGGCGCTCGACACGGCGCTCTCGGAATTGGAGCGCGTGGAAGCGCAGACCGCGCCTGACTTGTTAACGGATGATCCCGGTCGCGACAGGGCCGACCGCAGCGGCGGCGATACGACCGGCAGCAGCGGCGATACTGCTGCCCGCGGCGGGCAGCCACGTCCGTTGGTGAGTCAAGCGCGCGCTGCCGCGCACGCGGCGCCTGCTGAACCCGCCGCGCGCGATACGTCCGGCAGCGGCGGAGATACTGCAGCCCGCGGCGGACAGCCACGTCCGTCGTCAAGTCAACATCCTTTAGTACATCGCGTGCGCACTGCAGCGCTCGCCTTTGCGCACAGGCCGGCTGAACTCGAAGCCGAGGCAGCGCGGCTCGTCGCAGCGGGCGAGCACACCATCAAAATCAAAATCGGCATGGGCACGTTGGCCGACGATCTCGCGCTTGCGCACGCGGCGCGCTCTGCTGCCGGCCCGCGCGTCGCACTGCGCCTGGATGCAAACGGCGCCTGGGACGAAGACGAAGCGCGGCGCCGCATCCGGGCGCTGGCTGCAGTTCAGCCCGAGTTCATCGAGCAGCCGGTGGCCGCAACGGACCCGGCGGCGCTGGCGCGTGTGCGACGGGCGAGCAATGTGCCCATCGCCGCGGACGAAGCGGCGCGTGATGCGGAGGGCGCACGCCGCGTGCTCGCCGCCGAAGCGGCCGACGTGCTGGTGCTCAAGCCCGCCGCCCTGGGGAGCTTTCGGGTCACGCGCGAACTGGCGGCAGAGGCCGAGGCGTGTGCAGTGGATGTCGTGCTCTCTTCACTCTTTGACGGTGCCGTTTCGTTGCTCGCAGCCTTGCGCCTGGCAGCAGAATTGAAACTGCCGCGCGTGCAGGGGCTCGGCACGGGCGCCATGCTCGCGGAGGCGCCGCATCATCCGGCGCACGCGGGGAAAGAGGGCGACGGCGCCGGCGCGCACGATGCACACGAGGGGGCCGGCGCGCACGCAGCATCCGGTGGGGATGTTGCGCCGGGTGTTGCGCCGGACGCCGGGTCGGGTGATGAACCGACTGACGCGGGCGCACACAACGGCGTGGCAGGTCGCGCTGACGCGGATCGCGCCGACGCACACATCGACGCGGGCGCACACATCGACGCGGCGCGTCGCGCTGACGCGGATCGCGCCGACGCACATAGCGACGCCGGCGCACACATCGGCGCTGGCGCGCACAGCGGCGCGGCGCAGCGTTTGCAGCTCCCGGCGATGCCGGAAATACCGCGCCCCGTGGCGGGCGTGGTGGAGTTTTGCGCGTGATCGCCTGGCTCGATGCCTTTGCTGCGGCCAGGCCGGAAGCCCCGGCGCTGGCGTGGCGGGAAGCGGACAACAGGCTGGTCCGGCTGAGCGCCGCCGCGCTGCACGAACGTTCGCTGCGCGTTGGCGCGGCATTGCAGGCGCGGGGCGTGCGCCGGGGCGACCTGGTTGCACTGCGTCTGCCGCCCGGCGAGCCCTTCGTCAGTGCTCTGCATGCAATATGGGGCATCGGGGCCGCCGCGGCGCCGCTCAATTTGCGCCTGCCTGCGGCGGAGGCCGAGCGTCAACTGGCGCGCCTCGCGCCGCGCCTGGTGGTTGACGCGCCGCTGATTGCGCCCCTGGATGCGGGTGCGCCGGATGCCGAAGCGCCCGGTTCGGCTGATGCACCCGCCCCGTCCACCGCGCCCGGCGGGTCTGACTCCGTTGTTGCGCACGTCACGTCCGACTCGACCACCGCGTCCGACTCCGTTGTTGCGCACGTCACGTCCATCACGTCCGCAGCATCAGCCGAGTTTGACTCCGTTGTTCCGCACGCCGCGTCCGACGCACCCGCCGCATACGCCACGCCCGGCGCATCCACCACACCCATCACACCGCGCGAAATCGATCCGCAGCAGACCGCGTTGATTCTGTTCACCTCGGGCACAGGCGGCGCGCCGAAGGCCGCCTGTTTGCGCTTCGCCAACCTGGCGGCGAGCGCGCATGCATCCAGGCTGCATCTTGCAAGCAACGCAGAGGACTGCTGGCTGGCCTGCCTGCCTTTCCACCACGTGGGCGGCCTTTCCATCCTGGTGCGCGCCGCGCTGGACGGCAGCTCCGTGTTTTTGCAAAGCGGCTTTGACGTGCACGCGGTCTCCCGCGCCATCGACGAAGAGGGCGTAACGCGCGTGTCGCTGGTTCCCACCACGTTGAAACGCCTGCTCGACGCGCGCGCGGATCGCCCGCCCCCCGCGCGCCTGCGCAGCGTATTGCTGGGCGGCGCGCCCGCATCGCCCGCCTTGCTTGGCCGTGCGCGCAGCGCGGGCTTTCCGGTGCAGGCCACCTACGGCCTGACCGAGACGGCCTCCCAGGTCGCCACCGCGCGCGTGGATGCATCGCTCGAAGACGCGGGGCTTCTGCCGCCGCTGCCGGGCGTCTGCTTGCGCATCGTGGATGCGGACGGCGCCGTGCTGCCGCCCGGGCGCGAAGGGGAAATCCAGGTGCGCGGCCCGGTGGTGTTCGCCGGTTACGCGGGCGATGCAGAGGCCACCGCAGCGGCCTTCGACGGCGCTTGGCTCTGCAGCGGCGACATCGGAATGCTCGACGCGGCAGGCCGCCTGCGCGTGCTGGACCGTCGCAGCGACCTGATCGTGAGCGGGGGCGAAAACGTGTACCCCGCCGAAGTGGAAGCCGTGCTTCTGGAGCACACCGATGTGGATGAAGCCGGCGTGTGGGGCGTCGCGCACGACGACCTCGGCCGCCGCGTTACGGCCTGGGTGGTGCTGCGCGCAGGCGCCGAGCCGAACCCGGATGCGCTCACCGCGCACTGCCGCCTGCGCCTGGCCGGCTACCAGATTCCGCGCGAGTTCTTCTTCGTCGATGCGCTGCCGCGCACGGCCATGGGCAAACTGCAGCGCAGGAAGCTGGGAACGTGACTTGTTAATTGGACGCGCCCTGACTTACCAACGGACGGGGACGCCCGTTGCGGGCGTCCGTGACGGCCACGTAGAAACCAGAAAAATTCGCACGGCTGAGCGGATCGCCGCCATGCCTGGGGCCGAAAGATGGATGACACATGGACGAGACACCCGCCTATTGCAAGACGAGATACTGGTGACTGACCACGGATCCCTTGTCACGAATCCCGTGCCTTTCGCAATGCGAGACACTCTCCGCATAAATATCGGCAACCCGGAACCATTTCCCGGCAATGCGAGCGATCTCTTTCGCCATGTCGCACTTTTTGCTGACCCCGAGGTGGAACACGGCCACGCCATCGGACTTCAGCCTTTCTCGGCACTGCCGAAAAATCGGGTAATAGACTTCGAAACCTCGCTTCTGCCGCTCATCGACGAAGGCAAGTGGTCGATTCCGGAAGTCAGTCGACTCCCAGCCGCAGAACCAGAGGCGCATCCAGTTGCCGAGGTGGAATCGCGTGCTGTCAAAGAACGGCGGTGAGGTGATCACGGCATCAAGCTCCTCGACATGCGCGGGCCACCATTCAGTCGCGTCCCGGAACATCGAGTGTCCGCAGGTAAAACTGTCCGGAACCGGAACGGCCAGGCTGCGTTCCAGCTTGTTCCGGAGCCGTGGTATCAGGGCGCGGTATTCCGTCTCACCACTCGGTGCGAAGGGCGTGATCGGATGTGAACGGCGGCTCAGCGCGTAGGGCCGGTTTCCGTGAAGGATGTGCAGAAGACAGGCGAAGACGAGAGATTGAGAGGGGCTGGCGGGCGGATTGTCGAGAAAGTATCTGCGAGCGACCAGAATTTCCTCGAATGTCCTTTTGTGAAAGTACGATGTCAGGGCGCCGTTGAAGCGGATCGACTCGGCGGACTTCAGGTCCTCTGGTCGGACCCGATCACTTTCCAGGCGCCTCTCGATGCGCTCTACTGTCCTCTCGCATTCCGAGGCATCGTGCTTTCCGACCTTCCCGGCAGTGATGTGAACGGCAGGCGGGCTGATATCGAAGCCCCAGCTTTCCACGCCGTGCAATGCCGCTTCGAAGGGTATTGTTCCGACGCCGGAGAACGGGTCCAGCATCCTGCCGCCGGGTGTGGTGAAGGTCTTCACGAGATGCGCGGCCAGCGAGGGCTTCATTTTCCCCTGGTACGAGCAAAGCGAATGCAGCGGGTGTCCCCAGTTGCGCTTCGCGAATTCGCCCTGCTGGTGCGGCAGGTTCGCCTTGAAGCCTGCCCAGGCTGCAGACCAGCCATTGTTGCGTCTTGCCGCATCGGAGTAGATGTTTTTGCTGGACTGCCCCATGGCCCCCCCAGACCAGTTTGGTTTGGAAACATCTA
>CAZJXU010000272.1:0-5114 GCA_964550095.1 uncultured Spirochaetales bacterium
CCACCTCCGGGTCGAAGAAGCGACAGGCGGGCGTGCCCAGCACGCCGAACAGCGCATTCATCATGATCTTGACGGCCTGGCTGGTGTGGGCGTCTTCGCGCGCCTTCGCCTCTTCGCGCCGCGCCATCAGGCGCTCCACGATGGGCGGCAGCACCGCGCCCTGCCGGGCGAAGCACGCGCCGCCCGGCGCTTCGATCGGGTCGTCCTCCAGATCCGCGCGCGCGTGGGCGAGCGGGTCGAGCTGGAAGCTGCAGATCAGGCTGGGATACAGGCTCTTGAAGTCGAGCACCGCCACGCGCTCGTGGATGCCCGGCTTCGGGTCGAGCAGCGCGCCGCCCTCCACGTGCGCGTTCGGGACGTCCCGGTTGACACAGGGGGCCACCGCGCCCCGCTTGCGCAGCTCGGGCAGGTACAACAGGTCGAAGTTGAAAACGCTGGCGCTCACCCGGTCCATCTGCGCGCCGGTCAGCCGGCTGCGCTCTTCGCACAGGGTCAGCAGCCCTTCCTTTTTCAGAATGTCCAGCGCCAGCCGCGCGTCTTCCAGGTTGTATGCCGCCAGCGCCTCGGGGTCCTGCTCCCACAGGCGCATGATTTCGGCGGCGGCGTCCTTGACCCCGTGGTCGATTTTCTTGCCGCGCCCCAGCAGCTCACGCGCGGCAGTTTCCAGGCGGTAATCGGGCAGGCGCAGCGCTTCCCTTGTGAGCGCGAGGCCGTCGATGACCATGCGCCCGGAAACTTCCACGCGCGCGTGCGCACGGGCGCCCTGCGGCGGAAGCAGCATGCGCGCTGTTTGTCGCCCGTCCCGCCCCAGCAGCGCGGGAATGCCGCAGGCCTTGCAGCGCGCCAGCCACACCGCCATGTCGAAGTCGATGACGTTCCAGCCGACGATCAGATCCGGGTCGAGTTTGCGGATGCGCTGATTCACGGCGTGCAGCAGCGCGGGTTCTTCCGGGTGCACCACGGCGCCCGCCACCGAGCGATGGCCGAGCAGGTGCACCTCCGAGTGTTCGCCCAGCACCAGCGCGGCGGAAATCACCCGGCCCGCATCGGGGGTGGTTTCCAGGTCGATGGAGAGCGTGCGCAGCGGCGCTTGCACCTGGGCGGCTTCGAGCTTGGGGTTTTCGAAGACCACCAGCCCGTCTTGGCGCACCCGGCCCCGGCCCGTGATCCGCACCCCGGTGCGGATTTGCCGGTCCATCAAGAAGCGGTAGGGGAAGCGCAGGTCCGCCTCGAAGACGGCCGCGCCGCGCCGTTCCAGGCGCTCGCGCAGCTCCTGCGCTTCGCCCGGCAGCGAGGTGGTGACGCGGCTGACCGGCCTTCCCGAAAGGTCGCTGTAGGGGCTGGGCTGTACCTCTGCGACTTCGCCCCGGAGCAGGTGCGCCTGCTCCCGGTGCACGAAGAAGTAGGGGCGGAAGCGGCCCTCTTCCACCAGAAAGGGCTCGCCGCTTTCCAGGCGCCCGAAGAGCTGCAACACGGGCGTGCGCTTTTGTATCCGGTAGCTGGGGTGCACGATGAAGCCGCGTGTCATGGCCCGGAGTGTATAGGCTTTACCAACGGACGGGGACGCCTGTTCTCGTCCTCAATGGGGGACGCCCGCTGCAGCCGGCCCCATCGGCCACGCGGCCGCCAGGGAATTCCGCACGGCCGTCACGCTTGCCGGTCCGGCCGGCGCACAATTTCGCGTGGGCTGCCGGGCCGCGTTCGCCATGCCGAAACCCCGTGAACATGACGCCTTGTAACAGGTTCTCCCGCCGCCAAGCGGCGCCCGGCCTCGCCGCGGGCCGGGCCGGCGGCCCCCGCCTTTCGCCCCGGGTCGGCCCGCCTGCACCGGGCCTTTGCAGGCGCACATAGGGGCGTTTGCAGGGGGCCCTGCGCTATGGTAGAAAATCGACGGGCCTTCCCCCGGCCTGCACACCACCATCAACCCTCCCCCCGAAGAGGAACAAGCAATGCCCTGGGTGATCACCAGCCTCTGCCGCGATTGCGTGGACCAGTCCTGCGTCCTGGTCTGCCCCGTTGACTGCATTTACGAGTACACGGGAGACGACGCATCGACCTTCCCGAACCAGCTCTACATCGACCCGGGCGAGTGCATCGACTGCGGCGTGTGCGAACCCGAGTGCCCCTGGGAGGCCATCTTCGAAGACGAGCGCGTCCCCGATGTTTTCGAGACGGACATCGGGCTGAACGCGAAGATCGCAGAGGACGACGACACCAAGAGCCAGTTCCGGGTGCCCGCGGAGAAGGAGGTGGAGAAGCCCTCCCCCGACGAGGTGCAGAAGAACAAGGACAAGTGGAACTACAAAGAGTGAGCGCAGCGCGGGTTTCGCCCGCCGCCGCAGGCCGGGCAGATGCGGCCGGCGCGGCGGGCGCGGACCGTCGGGGCGGGGCGGCCCGCGCCGATACGAGTGGCGCTGCCCGCTTCGATGCCGCCGATGCCGGGCCCCGGTCTTCGCCCCGGGACGCGCTGGGCCGCGCACTCGGCGACCTGAGACTCTCGGTTACAGACCGCTGTAATTTCCGCTGCCCCTACTGCATGCCGGAGGAAATCTTCGGCGAGGGCTTTCGTTTTCTGCCCCGCGCGGAGCTGTTGAACTTCGAGGAAATCACGCGTCTTTCGGGGCTGTTCGTGGAACTGGGCGCCGGCAAGCTGCGGCTGACGGGCGGCGAGCCGCTGCTGCGCGCCCAGTTGCCGCGCCTGGTGGCCTCGCTGCATGCGCTGCCGGGCGTGCGCGACCTCGCGCTCACCACCAACGGCGTGCTCTTGCCCCGGCACGCCGAAGCCCTGGCTCAGGCGGGCCTCGGCCGCGTGACCATCAGCCTCGACGCGCTTTCGCCGGATGTCTTTCGCGTGCTCTCCGGGGGACGCAGCGGGCCGGAGGAAGTGCTGGCCGGCATCGCCGCCGCCGAGGCTGCTGGGCTCACCCCGATCAAGCTGAACTGCGTGGTGCAGCGCGGCCGCAACGAAGCAGAAGTGGCGAAGCTGGCCAGGCGCTTTCACGGCAGCGGCCACGTCGTGCGCTTCATCGAGTACATGGACGTGGGAACCAGCAACGGCTGGGATGCATCGCAGGTGGTGTCGGCCGACGAAATCCTGGAGCGCATCGATGCGGTGCTGCCGCTCGAGCCGGCAGAGCCGAACTACCCGGGGGAGGTCGCAAGGCGCTACCGCTATGCCGACGGCGGCGGCGAAATTGGCGTAATCGCCTCGGTGACGCGCCCCTTCTGCGGCGGCTGCACCCGCGCGCGCCTTTCCTCCGACGGAAAACTCTTCACCTGCCTGTTTGCATCCGAGGGCGTTGACCTGAAGGGGCCGCTTCGGGCGGGCGCATCGGACGAAGAACTGAAGCAGCGCATCCTGGGCCGCTGGCGGGAACGCCGGGACCGCTACAGCGAAGCGCGTGCGCAGCAGCCCCCGCAGCAGCAGGACGCCCGGCGGGTGGAGATGTTCCGCATCGGAGGCTGAACCCGGGGCCGGCCCGCCATATACCGCCGCCAGTTCGCTGAGCCTTGGCCGGTGTTGCGCCGCCCCGCCATACACCGCCGTCCGCTCGCTGAACCCGGCGCTTGCGCGCACACGATCAGGAAACCGGCGCCCGTCTTCTCATATACCGCCGCCAGGTTCGCTGAGCCGCGCTGGCCCCGGCCTCCGTTCAGGGCGCCGTTTTGAAGAGCGGGCAGTGCGGCTGGTACTCGCACCAGCGGCACAGGGCGGACTCGACCGGCCGCCACTCCGTCTCGTTTCGGATGCGGTCGATGGTGCGCGTGGTCTCCTCGTGCAGCAGGGCGCGCTGTGTTTCGCTGCGCTGCGAGGTACGCACCTTGCCAGGCAGCAGGTAGTGCCAGACCAGGCGCACCGGGCCGCTCTCCCCTTCGCTCTGGCGGATGCCGAGCTCGTACAGGCCGAGCTGGCGATCCTTGTCCAGCTTCGCCTGGCCGGGAACGCTGCGGCCCGTCTTGAAGTCGTGAATTTCCAGGACGCCGTCCTTGCTGCGCACCAGCCGGTCGATGATGCCGCGCACCTTGTAGCGCCCCGCTTCATCCAGTTTGAAGTTGATCGGCTTTTCCACGGCCAGCGTCGTGTCGCCGTCGAAGGGATAAAACTCCCGGTAGTAGTTTTCCAGGCAATGCACGCCGTTTTGCCGGTAGAACTGCAGGTCCGTATCGTCGCGCACGATGCGCACCCGCTCCGGGTCGTAGTGCTGGTCGAAGAGGGCGTGGTAGCGCGCCGTCACCTTTTCCAGCGAGGGCAGGGTGAAGCCCTCCAGCACGAAGTGGTACAGGCGCTCCAGCACCTCGTGCACGCGCTTGCCGACGAAGGCCTCGATGCTCTCGCTGTCCACTTTCAGCTTTTCCACGTAGCGAAAGTGGTACTGCTTCGGACAGTTGTCGAAGCAGTTCAAACTCGAAGGGCTGAACGTGCTTTGCACTGCGCCTGCTTTTTGTGTTCGAGGATGGTGGGCCGCGGCCCGGCCTGCCCGGGGGCGGGTCAGCCGGAGGCGGCATCGCTGGAGCTTAGCAGCAGTTTTACGGCGCGCCGTACCATCTCGCGCTCGCCTTCGTAGTGGAGGCGCTGCGCGGCGTCCGCTGCGGGCGCCCAGCACACCGCCTCCATTTCGCCGTCCAGCGGCCGGGCCTCCCCGTCCAGCCACTCCATCAAAAAGAAGCGCACCCGCTTGGCCACCCGCCCGCCGCGCTTTGGCTCGAAAAAGCTGTAGGCGAGTTCGCCCAGCGGCGCCCGGATGCGCGCGCGGACTCCTATCTCTTCGGCCACCTCCCGCAGAGCAGCCTGCTCGTCGCTCTCGCCCGGGTCGATATGCCCCTTCGGCAGCCGCACCATGCGCTCGCCGTGGACCCGGTCGATTTGCTCGGCCAGCGCCACCTCGAAGCCGCCCGGACCACGGCGCGTCACCACGCCGCCGGCGCTCCGCTCTTCGCTCACGGGCGCATCTTGCGGTCCGTCGCCCCTGGCCGCCGCGTCTGCCGTGGCCTGCGCGGCGTGCTGCGCGCCCGCCTGCTGCTGCGGGTTCGCCTGCTGCGCACGGGGCCGGCCTTGCGCCGTTTCGCCCGTCGCCTTTTCCCGGCTCGTGTCGCGCATCGTCATATCCGCCTTT
>CAZJXU010000273.1:0-2576 GCA_964550095.1 uncultured Spirochaetales bacterium
GGCCGGAGCGGGGCCGGGGCGACCAGGGCGCCGGGGTGATCGGGAGGTCGGCCCCTGGGGGTGTATCGTCCTCAATTGTGGCCGGCCGCGGCCTGGAGCGGCCGGCCCCGGCGGCCACGCACGCCCGACTGTCTCGCACAAATCTGGCAGCCGCGGGTTTTGGCTGGTCGGGACCCCAGGCGGTCGCGGTCCATCCCGGACGGCCAGCCCGGCCCAGCCTCAGGCGCCTTCGACCGCAGAGCCCGCCTCGCCGCCGCTTCCGCTGCCGCCGCCGCTGCGCCGCCGCCACTCGTAGAGCAGCAGGGCCGCCGCCGCAGCCACATTCAGCGACTCCACCCGGCCCGCCATCGGTATCTGCACCCGGTGGTCCAGCTTGCCGGCCAGGCCGGGAGAAATGCCGCGCTCCTCGGCGCCCAGCACCAGCACCAGGTCGCCCTCGAAAACGTGGTCCGGGCAGTCGAACAGGCCAAAGCCCTCGCCCGCCTCTGCCCCGACGCACCAGAAGCCGTGCTCGCGCAGCAGCAGAAGAGTCCGCCCCAGATTGGGCGCGCGCAGCACAGGCAGGTGCTCGATGGCGCCCGCGCCGGCCCTGGAGACTGCAGGCGAGAGCGGCGGCGCGCGGCGCGTGGGCAGCACCAGGCCGGCCGCTCCCGCGCCCTCGGCCGCCCTGGCTACGGCCCCGACATTCTGGGGGTCCTGCACGCCGTCCAGCGCCACCAGGCAGCGCGGCGCAGCAAAGGGCAGCGCCAGGAAGGCCTCCGGCTGCAGCTCCGGCAGGGGGCCCGCTTCCAGCAGCACGCCCTGGTGCGGCAGCGCCCGGAGTTCCCGGGGCAGGCCGTGCTCGAAGGCCGCCTTCGCCAGGCGTTCCACCGGCACGCCCGCCTGCTGCGCGGCCTCCGGCAATCGCGCCGTGCGGGCGGAAAGCGGCTCGCGCAGCAGCAGCCGCGCAAGCCTGCGGCGGCGCGCGCGGAGCGCCTCGAAAACCGGGCGAAAGCCGTACAGAAGCTGCTGCGGCGGGCGCATGGGTACAGGGTGAGAAATCGGCCCGGAAAGTGCACCCCCGGGGCTGCTGGTGTGTTACCGTTGCCGGCATGCTGATACCCGGCCGCTTCAAATACCTGGGTCGCGGGCGCTCCTACGAGGCGCTCGAACACCCCGAAGTGCGCGGCAAAAAGCGCGTGCGGCGCATCGTCGACTCCCTGCTGGAAGAAATCTGCAGCGAGGACACGGTGGTGCGCGCCCGGCGCATCTTTGAAACACCGAGAGAAATATTCCGCCTGGAAATCCGGAACGCGAGCCTCCGCTACCAGCGCACCACCCTGCTCGACCGGGAAACGTTGGAGGCGGTACAGGCGGAAGCACAGGGCCGATTGAAAATCGGCTTATGATTCTACCAGCGCCTCCAATCAGGCAGGGTTGATCGGCCCGGATGGCGAAATGGTAAACGCGGGCGACTTAAAATCGCCTGGCTTCGGCCTTGCAGGTTCGAATCCTGCTCCGGGCACCCGTATCTCCCTCACTCCTCCACGCCAGTTAACTGCGCCCAATTCTGCACTGGCCCAATTCCGTAGATAGGTCTGCCGCTCGGAGCGCCCACCGTCGGAAAACTGTGTCCAATTCCGCACTGGCCCCTTCCCGTACATAGACGGCGCAAAGCGCTGGCGGCCGGCCACTATTCAGGACGACGCAGCCATTTGCCGATTTCGGACATCTTCGCCGCCCTCTCGAGGTAGGTGAATGTGCCGGCGCCGTGCGCCTCTTTGGCCGCTTCTACCAGGCCGCCCATGGCGGCGCGCCAGAGGGAACTCCCGAGGCTGATCCTGTGCACCCCGGCCGACACGAGTTCGGCCACCTGGAAGACCGGCCCCGGCAGGCCGACCGTGAAGTTGAAGGGCCGACCGATCGAGGCGCAGACCCTCTCGATGGTGGCCAGCTCCGGAATGCCGGGCGCCATCAGGACGTCTGCCCCCGCGGCCTCGTAGGCCTGCAGACGCTCGATCACGCGCCCGGGGTCGGGGTCGCCGTACAGGTAGCCCTCGGCCCGCGCGGTCAGGACGAAGCCTCGGCCCTCGGAGCGGGCGGCCTGGACGGCGGCTGCGATGCGGCCCACCGCCGCATCGAGGTCGTAGAGGGGGCTCGCCGGGTCGCCCGTGTAGTCCTCTATCGAGCCTCCGGCCAGCCCCGCTGCGGCGGCCAGCCGCACGGTCTCCGCGACGGCCTCGGGAGTGTGCCCGAAACCGTTCTCGAGGTCGGCAGACACCGGAATGTCCACGGCATTGGCGAGCGTGCGCGCGTGCTCGATCACGTCGCCCTGGGTGACCGAGCCGTCGCGGAAGCCGAGCGTCCCGGCGAACCCGCCGCTGGTGGTTGCGAGCGCCTTGAAGCCCAGGCCCGCGAGGATGCGCGCCGAGCCCGCATCGAAGGGGTTGGGGATCACGAAGGGCTCGCCGCCCTCGTGCAGCGCGCGGAATAGCGCGGCCTTTTCGGCCTGTGTCGGGCGGGGGGCGTCTGCCATGTCAACACTCCTCGGGGTTCAGAAGTCGATATCAACGTAGCAGCGCCCGGCAGTCCGCTCC
>CAZJXU010000274.1:0-1663 GCA_964550095.1 uncultured Spirochaetales bacterium
GCGTCAGCGTCGTCCGGGCCGTTCGCGACATGGGGCGCGTCGTCGAACACCAGGCACGCGCGGCGCTCGGCGTCGTAGCGCGGCCAACCCGGCAGCGCGCCCCCGTTCGGATGGCCAGTGCGGGCGAAGCGCACCAGAAAGGCCAGCCACTCCCGCGCCAGCGCGCGGATTTCCGCGCTGTCCTCGTGGAAGGGCGTGAACGCGTGTTCCTTCATCTCGAACATGTTGAAGGTGAAGGGGATGTCGGCGCCGTGGGTGATCCCGAGTTCGTGCTCGGTGGGGACCTCGAAGTTATACACCCAGCCGCCTGCGCCGGCCCGGGTGGCAGCCTCGGCCACGCGCAGGCACACCGAGCGGAACATGTCCTGCCAGGCGCGCTGCATCCGCGCAAGCTCGCTCGCCCCGGGCGTCGCCTTTTCCAGCAGGGGCAGGTAGCGCTCCGGGTCGGCGGGCCGGACCAAATGAGCCAGGTTTCCGGCAGTCACCTCGAACGCGCCGGGGGTGAGAGCGGCCAGCCCCGCCAGGTAGCTGCCTTCGTCCCGGGTGCTGCCGAGTATCAGCGGCGGCCCGGCGGCGCCCTTGCGGGCGATGGCTTCCACCGGGCGCTCGGTAATCACCACGCCGTCCACGGACTGCACGCAAGGCAGGGCGCCGGTCACACCCATCAGCATGAGTTCGCCGGCCGGGATCGCCTGCGCACGCGCTTCCAGTTCGTCCAGACTGCAGCCCAGGCGCCCCGCGAGGGCCGCGGCCGCATCGGGAGCAGGGTGCGGGCTGATGTCCGCGGGGCTGAACGCGACGGCGCGGTGGAACAGCCCCTCGGCGGAAGGCGCACCCTGCAGTGCAACCACGGAGGCCGCGCCGGCGCTTTCGCCCATGATGGTGACGCAGCCCGGGTCTCCGCCGTAGTCGGCGATGTTTTCGTGCACCCAGCGCAGGGCTGCGATTTGGTCCTCGTAGCCGCGGCTGCCGCTCCCTGCATACTCGGGGCCGAGGGCGCTGAAGTCGGCAAAGCCGAAGGCCCCCAGGCGGTAGTTGATCGCCACCACCACGACCTCGCCGTTTTTCGCCATCACGGCGCCGTCGTATTCGTTGGCCGAGCCCTGGATGTGCGCGCCGCCGTGAATCCAGAACAGAACCGGGCGCCCTGCGGCATCGGCGGCCGGCGTGTGGATGTTCAGGTACAGGCAGTCCTCGGATTCCTCGCCCCGCACCGTGACGCCCAGGACATCCGGGTAGGGCGGCTGCGGGCAGCGATTCGGCAGCCGGGTGGCATCGAAAACGCCCGTCCAGGCTGGCGCCGGGGCGGGGGATTTCCAGCGGAGCGCCCCCACCGGCGGCGCGGCAAAGGGCAGCCCGAGGAAGGTCAGGCAGCGGTCCCGCTCGATGCCGGCAACCTTGCCGAGGCGGGTGTTGATGGTGGTCATGCGGGGGCTCCTGCTCCGGACGCGGTAGGGGGCTTCGGCCTGGACGGGCCTTTCGGCGGGTGTATTTTGGGATTGTCGCAGAGTCATCCTGGGGAATGCAAGTTGCCACCCGTGCAGCCGGGCGCGTGACCAAGCTAAACTGCACCCGGCACTTCAACAGGAGTAATCATGTCAGGCATTCGGCGACTCGAAACACTCGGATTCGAGGTAAGCGACATCGCCGCGTGGGAGCATTT
>CAZJXU010000275.1:0-5084 GCA_964550095.1 uncultured Spirochaetales bacterium
ATCCGCAGGTGCTCGCCAACGACTACGTGGTGGAGGTGGAGCACCCCCAGCACGGCCCCACCAGGATGGTGGGCGTCCCCGTCGAGCTGGGCGAAACGCCGGGCGGCGTTCGCGGCGCCGCGCCGGAACTCGGCCAGCAAAGCGAAAGCATATTGATGGAACTGCTGGGCATGGACTGGGAGAAAATCTCGGCTCTGCGCGAGCAAGGGGTGATCTGAACGCGGCATGGATCGTTCACCGCGCGATGGCATTGGGATGCGAAGATTCACGCTGAGTAAATACTTATAATAATTACCGATTTTCCGTCGGAGATTGAAATTCAGAGTCTTATAATGCTACTTCGTGCGAAAATGAGCGCCGCAGGCCGGGAGGGCAAGGCGGCGTCATCGCTTCGCCGGGGCCTGCCCCATCGCACCGCATCGCCGGGCCGGGCGGGGGCCGCCGCCATCTCTTCCGGGTACAGAAGCGGGCGTGTGTCCTGTTGCGCATCCCGGCTCTGCGCCCGTTCGCCGGGGAGCGACGCCGCGCATCAGCCCGCGCACAGCAGCTCCGCCGCGCGCTCCAGCAGCGGTTCCACGGAAAGGACCGTCTGCTCCCACAGCGGGTCGGGCCGCTTGCCGCGCCTGTGAAGGCCCAGGTTGAGGCCGGTGATCACGGCGAACTTGTAGGCGGCCAGCGCGCGAAACCAGGCGACCTGTTCGACATCCTCCCCCTGCATCTCGACGTACATGGCGACCAGCGCATCCGCATCCGGAAATCCTGCGCCCTCCGGTACTTTCGGACCGCCCTCCGCCCAGGCTTTTGGGTCGGTGAAGGTGGCGAGCCAGCCGAGGTCGTTCAGCACAGCGCCGATGCCGACCAGCTCCCAGTCGATGACCGCCAGCAGCTCGCCTTCGAAAGAAAAAAACAGGTTGGCGGGCTGGAAGTCGCCGTGAAAGACTCCGATGCGCGCCTGCTGCGGCGCCTTGCCGAGCAGCGCGCCTCGCACCTCGGCGAGGCGCCCGAAGCGTTCCGGATCCGCCAGCTTGGACACGAAGCGATCCCAGCGCTCGACATCCTTCTGCAGCGGGATGGGCGGGCCGAGCTGCGGTACGGCGCGTTCCCAGTCCATCCGGTGCAGCGAGGCCAGGGCCGCTACCGCCTGCTTTGCCGCTTCGTGCAGGCGCTTCGCGCCGAGCCCGGCGGCCCACTCACCGGGCGCGAGGCGCAGCACGTCGCCCTCCAGTTTCGGCACCACGAAGTAGGGACGGCCGAACCAGGCGAGATCGTCACCCGACCACTTGAGCGGGCAGTGCGGCACATCCGTTTCGTCGAGGGCATTCAGTATCGTCGCCTGGCGCAGCACGTCTGCAGTGCCCTTCCAGGCCACGCCCGGGGGCGGCAGGCGCAGGAACCAGGCTTCGCGCACGCCCCGGCTTTCCACGCTGAAGCCGTAGGCGAAGCCCGCGTGTCCGGGCATCAGGTGCACGTCGAAAACGCGCGCCTCGGGGTCGTCGTAATGTGCGCGCACAAAGGGCGGCAGCCGCTGCTGTTCGAGTTCGCCGAGTTCCATGGGGGAGAGTGTACAGCAGCGGCAAGCGCCTGGGCGTGCGGCGGGGCCCCGTATCGTCCTGAATTGGGGCGGGCCGCTGCGGCCCGCCGTATCGGCCCCGTAACCAGCAGCCAATCTCGCACGGTCGGCACGGTCCGGTAGCCAGGCTGAAGCATGTGAGCACGGCGGGCGTCCGTGACGACCGGTTGGCCGTATCGCCGCCCTAGCGGCCGGCCCTGTCCGCCCGCAAGGCAAGCGTGCTAGAGTGTGCGGCGATGAAGCACAAACCCAGGCGACAGGAACAGGAAGCGGCGCGCAGTGAAGTCAGCGAGGTCGGGCCGGGCGTGCTGCGCATGGAGCTGCCGATCAACATGCCCGGGCTCGGCCACGTCAACATGTACGCGCTGCTCGACGAGCGCGGCGCGGCGGTGGTGGACCCGGGCCTGCCCACCCGGGAGAGCTGGAGCGCGATTTGCAAGCGGCTGGGCCAGGCGGGGCTCACGCCGAAGGACGTGCACACCGTCATCATCACCCACTCGCACCCGGATCACTTCGGCGGCGCCAACCGTTTTGCGCGGGAGGCGGGTTCCGATGTCATCGCGCACCGATCTTTCAAGTTTGGCGTGATTGAAACCTCGGACGAGTCCGACATTTCGGTGGACGACCTGAGCGTCTCGGAGCAGGACGAGGCGCACCGCAAGCTGGTGGAGCGCTGGAACCACCGCACGCCCTGGGGCGGCCAGCACCCGCGTCCGCCCTTCAAGATGCGCATGCGCTGGCGGCTGGCCCGCGCGCTGGGACGCTCGATGATCCCGCGCATCAACACGACGGTGCTGGCAGGAGACGTGCTGCGCCTTGCGGGGCGCGAGTGGTTCGTCACCCACACGCCCGGCCACACCGAAGACCACATTTGCCTGCACGACCCGGAGGCCGGGCTGTTCCTCTCCGGCGACCACGTGCTGCCGACCATCACGCCGCACATTTCGGGGCTGGCGCTGGCGCGCGACCCGCTGGATGCATTTTTCGAATCGCTGGACGAGGTCGCGGCCATCCCGGACGTGGAAACCGCCCTGCCCGCCCACGGCCATCCCTTCAAGGACTTGGCCGGGCGCGCCCGCGCCATCAAGGAGCACCACTACGACCGCCTGGACACCGTGAAGCGCATCGGCCGGGAGCTCGGCCCCGCCACGGTGCAGGCATTTTCGCAGCGCCTGTTCAAGCCGCGAAGCTGGGGAGAGATGGCCGAGAGCGAAACCTTCGCGCACCTGGAACACCTGCACCTGGTCGGGGATGCGGAAGTGCACCGCGACGAAAACGGCTACCTGGTCTATGCCTGCGGCTAGCCCGGCGCCCCGTTGTTGCGGCCTGTGCGCGGCGCCGGACCCTGGCGCGGCGATCCCGTGCAGGGCGCGACGGGCGGACGCGCCGTGAGCGAAGCAGGCAAGACAGGCGTGGCGGGCAAGGCAGACGACGTAGTCGGCATCCACGCCGAAAAGGTGACCGCCTGGTTCGAGGCGGAGATCGCGGGCGTGAAGCCGCCGCTTGCCTTTGCGCCCATCACCGGCGGGCATTCGAACCTCACCTACCTGGTGGTGGACGCCGCCGCCCGCAAGTACGTGCTGCGCCGCCCGCCCCTGGGCGCCGTGCTGGCCACCGCGCACGACATGGCGCGCGAGCACCGCATCATCTCCGCCGTGGCGAAAAGCAGCGTGCCCGTGCCGCCGGCGCTCGGCCTGTGCACGGACACTGAAGTCAACGACGCGCCCTTCTACGTGATGGACTTCGTCGAGGGCGCGGTGCTCGACCAGCACGCGCAGGTGGAGCGCTTTGTGCCGGAAGCGGAACGGGCCGCGCTGGGACGGGACGTCATCGAAATTCTGACCTCGCTGCACCAGGTGGACATCGACGCGGTGGGCCTCGGCGACCTCGCCCGGCGCGAAAACTACCTGGCGCGCCAGCTCAAGCGCTGGCGCAAGCAGTGGGAGAGCTCGAAGACGCGGGAGCTGGCGGCCATGGACACCGTTTACGAAGCATTGGTTTCCGACATTCCCGATCAGCCCGGCAGCAGCATCGTGCACGGCGACTACCGCCTCGGCAACATGCTGACCGGGGAGAACTTCCGCATCGCCGCGGTGCTCGACTGGGAGCTGTGCACGCTCGGCGACCCGCTGGCCGACCTCGGCTACCTGCTCAACAACTGGGCCGAGCCCGGCGAAGAGGACGGGCCGACCGGTCGCGGCGCCGCGCAGGCGCCCACGCTGGCGCCCGGCTTTCCGCCGCGCGCGGAACTGGTGCGGCGTTACCGGGAACGCACCGGCTATGACACGGAGGGCATCGACTACTACCGCGCCTTCCAGTATTGGCGGCTGGCGGCCATCGTGGAAGGCGTGCTCTCCCGTTACCTGAAGGGCGTGATGAGCGACAGCCCGGACACGGATCTGTTCCGTCAGCAGGTGGACATGCTGGCGGCGTCGGCGCTGGAGCGCGTGCGGCAGCTTGGCATGTGAGTTGATGCGCGGCGGGCGGCGCGGCCGGCGCGCGTTTGCAATTTTTTGAACCCGGGAGTTTCAGGATGTCGGACGATTCCAAAGCGGCAAGGCCGGGAGCGGCAGAGAGCGCTGAAAGCCCGCGCCTGCTCGGCGTCGTGGAAGCCATCACCGCTGTGCAGAACCAGTGTCCGCACGGCGCGGTGCGCAACCATGCGCAAAACGCCCTGGCCGCCATCCAGCAGTCCGGGGCGGCGGCGATGCGGGAACAGGCCTACCTGGTGTTCGCGACCATTCGCGGCTGGCGCGGCGAGCGGGCGGACCAGGTGAGGCGATCGCTTCAGCATTACCTGAATCAGCAGGAAGAAGACTGAGCGGCGACGCTGAGTGGTCGTGACCCGACACGGAAACGCCGCCGCCATGCGTGCAAGAAATGGATAGGTGTTCCGCGGTCGCTAGGGACGCCGCATTCCGTCTCGCACCCGGCCCGGCATCGCAGTTCATCGACGGCGGGCGTCCACGTCAGTTGGTAAATCACGTTCGCTTCAGCATTTCCTCGCGCAGGAAAAAGAAGACTGAGCGGCGACGCTGAGTGGTCGTGACCCGACACGGAAACGCAGCCGCCAAGCCTGCAAGAGACGGATAGGTGTTCCGCGGTCGCTACAGACGTCTGTCGTTAATATCGATCACAGTCCACCATCGCAGTTCATCGACGGCGGGCGTCCACGTCAGCTGGCAAGTCACGTTCGCTTCAGCACGACTTGAAGCAACAGGAAGGCTGAAGGCGGCCGGTCGCGTTTCGTGATGAGTCACGTGACGCTGAGCAACCGTGACCCGACACGGAAACCCAGCTCTCACTTCTGTGCGCACATCTCCTGCACGACTTCCACGACGTGGTCCACGCCCCGCTCCAGCTCCTGCATGGCGATGCTCTCGTCCGGCTGGTGCGCCTGGGCCAGTTCGCCCGGCCCGCAGATGATGGAGTCGATGCCGAACTTCGCGAAGCGGCCGCCGTCGGTGCAATAGGGCGCGCCCCCTTCCCGGGTACGGCCGAAGCGGCTGCATAG
>CAZJXU010000276.1:0-7454 GCA_964550095.1 uncultured Spirochaetales bacterium
GCCCCGGCGCCGCCCGGAAGCAGGCTGCCGCCAAAGAAGCGCACGCGCCGGCCGTCCGGGAGCGCGGCGTGCGCGCCCGGGTTCGGGTCGCAGCCCCGCACCAGGCGGTCGAGTTCCGCCGCCGGGCGCGACCAATTGATCGCGGCCGTGCGCTCATCCACCAAACCGTGGTGGGTCGCATCCGCTTCGTTTTGCACGCGCGCGTGCGCCTCGCCGCGGGCCGTGAGCGCCACCGCCTCCAGCATCGTTTCCACGCCGAGGTCGTAGAGCTTTTCGAAGTACAAACTCGCAGCGCTGTGGTGCGGTTCAATGCGCACGCCGCCTTTTTGCAACACGATGGGGCCGCTGTCCACGCCGGCATCGGGGCGAAACACCGTTACGCCCGTTTCGGAGGCGCCTTCGATGATCTGCCAGGCCAGCGCCGCGCCGCCGCGGTACTTCGGCAACAGCGAAGGGTGGAAACACAGCGAGCCGAGGCGCGGCGCGTTCACCACCGCTTCCGGCAGAATCATGGTGACAAAGGCGAGCACGTTCAAATCGACACCCAGCGCGGCGTGCTCCCGGACGCGCTTTGGCATGGGCTTGCCTGCACTGCGCATGGCCCGGTAGCGAAAGAGCGGCAGGCCGTGCTCCTCTGCCGCTTCCGCCAGCGGGTCCGGGCGCGCGCCCGGCGGCGGCGCATACACGGCGGCAACATCAAAGCCTGCATTCAGCAAGCCCAGCAGCACGTCGCGCCCGAAGGGGCCCTGGCCGAAATGTGCGATGCGCAGCGATGACATGTCGCGCCCAGCGTAGCACCACGGACTGCGCGCCGGGTCAGTTCGTGTTGCTGCGGTCGCCCACCGGGCCGAGCGATCTTGCGGGAACGCCGCCCACAAAGGTGTGCGCCGGCACGTCGCTGTTCACCAGGGCATGCGCTCCCACCACGGCATGCGCGCCGATGGAAACGCCGCACAGCACGGTGGCGCCGGAACAGAGCCAGGCGCATTCGCCGATGGAAACCGGCGAGACGCGCTCGGGATGCTCGGCATCGAAATCGTGCTGGTCCGCGTCGTAAATGCGCACGCCGGCGCCCACCAGTGTCCGGCGCCCGATCTCGAGCGACTGCTTGGCGCTGAGCGTGCAGGCGTTCAGAAAGGCCTCGGGGCCGATGCGGATGCGCGCGCCGGGCCAGGCGGAAATGACGACCGGCCCCACTTCCGTGCGCAACCAGGCGCCCGCTTCAATGCGCACCTCTGCATCCGGGTACAGCACGAAGGAAAGCGCGCCGGGGATGCGCTCGGTGGCGGCGCCGGGGCCGATGATAAGCCTGGCCCCGGGCGCCAGGTTGTAACGCGCAACCGCAAAGGCGGCGTGCGCGTCCGGGTGCACCCTGAGGCCCGCATGAACGCGCTGCAGCCGGGCCAGCCGCCACCGGTCAACACGCCGGGCGAGCAGCAGCCCGGCCCGGCGGAGGCGCCACATGGCGGCGCTCAGCTTTCCTGCTTCGGCTGCTCGCCCTCGCGCAGCCGATAGGTAATGAAGCCGTGGGTGGGGTCGTAGGGCGACAGGCCGACCTGCACCCGGTCGCCCGGAATCACGCGAATGCGAAAGCGGCGCATGCGACCGGAGAGCTGGGCTGTCACGGTTTGACCGCTTTCGAGAGCGATCTGGTAGCGCCCGCCGCCGAGGATTTTCTCCACGGCGCCATTTGCCTGAATCAGATCGTCACGCGCCAAAGGCTCTCTCCTTCTTTCTCGGCTTGCAGTGTAGCCGCCCGTGCCTGATTCATCAAAGGACGCAGGCGGCGAAGCGACGCTCGTGAAGCGCCGGACCGGCCGGCGGAGAGGGTGGGATTCGAACCCACGGATGAGCAAGCCCATCACCTGATTTCGAGTCAGGCCCGTTCAACCGGACTCCGGCACCTCTCCAGGCGGCAGATGCCGTGAGCTTAGCAGAAGGTCAGGCAGGCGGTGCGACCGCCGGGCGGCCGGCCGGACGTGACGGCAGAGGGAGTGTGTCGTCCTAAAACAGGGCCACCCGCCGTCGCAGGGCGACAGCGGGCGTCCACCTTCGTTGGCAAGTCAGGGCGTGTAGCGAATCAGCACCCGGCTGCCGTCGGCGAGGCCTTTGCGAAAGCGCGGACCCCAGCTACCCCACTCGTCCGGGTACTTGCGGCCGAAAGCGCCCAGCGCCGCGGCGTGGCCGTATTCCTCCAGGCGCGCCGTCGCGTCGTAGCTCGGAGAGGCCTTGAAGGCCTCGTCCGAGCGTGTCCAGATGCCGTGCTCCCCCACCCAGAGCCGGGCGCGGTTCAGGCCGCGCCGCACCGCCTCGGCGCGCCAGCGCTCGGCGGAGGTGACGACCAGCACGTCTTCTCCGTCGGTGACAAACCACACCTCGCCGTGGCAGGCGCTCTCGGAACCATCGACGAGCAGCGGCGATATGTACACCAGTTGACTGCTCGCGAGCGCCCGGGCCGTACCCTCGGCAAGCTCGGCCCACAGCGCACGCGGCATCAGCGCCGAAGCAAAGAGCGCGGCGCTGCCCAGCATCCATTCACGGCGCGTCAAAGGTTTCAGCATCTTCATCATCGTCTCCTTGTTCCGTCGCTGTCTTGCCGTGCGCCGGGCGCGCCGGTCGGCCCGGCGGTTGACAGGGCGGGCGAGCGGCGCAGGCTGCGCCCGGACACCACCATACCACAACCCCGGGGGGTGGAGAGCCGCCGGAGGCGCCCGTGTGTCGTCCTTGTGTCGTCCTGAATCGGGGACGCCTGTGTCGTCCTAAAACAGGGACGCCCGCAGCGGGCGTCCCTAACGGCCACGTAGAAATCAGGGAATTTCGCACGGCTGAAGCGGCGAGACGCGGGGCCGGCGCCCGGGAGAGCGGCGGGCCGCCCCAGGTGCGGCCCGCCCTGCTTCAGACCCAATTCGGGACGACACGAGCGCCGATTTGCTACCCTGCGATTTTGCCGGTGCGCACCCCGCCGGCCTTGTGTAAAAGGATGCGGAGAGACACGACCGCAGGGTCCGGCCGTGTCGGGATTCCGTGAACCCCGCCAGGTCCGGAAGGAAGCAACGGTAGCGGAAAAACGGCAGCAGCCGGGTCGCCCTGCGGTCCTGTCTCTCCGGCATCCTCCACAAGGCATGAACCGCGAGAAGGCGGCGCTGGGCGGCGCGCGCGGTCGGCGAACGGCTCGAAGCGCGGCCCGCGAGGCCGAACCAAACGAACCAAACAGCAGGAGCAGGAGGCGTTTTGTCCTACCAGGTGATCGCACGCAAGTGGCGCCCCTTCACTTTCGGTGAAGTGGTCGGCCAGGCGCACGTCACAACGCCGCTGCGTAACGCCATCAACAGCAAGCGCATCCCGCACGCGATTTTGCTGACCGGCCCGCGCGGCACGGGCAAGACCACGCTGGCGCGCATCCTGGCCTGCTGCCTGAACGCCACGGACGGCCCGACCGAGACGCCTTCGCGTGAAGACCCGGCCTGCGTCGATATCCAGGCCGGGCGCGGCGCGGACGTGCTGGAAATGGACGCGGCCAGCCGCACCGGCGTCGATGACGTGCGCGAAATCATCGATTCGATTCACTACGCCCCGTCGCCGGGCAAGTGGCGCATCTTCATCGTGGACGAGGTGCACATGCTCTCGGGGCCGGCGTTCAACTCGCTGCTCAAAACCCTGGAGGAGCCGCCGCCGAACAGCCTGTTCATTTTCTGCACCACCAACCCGGAAAAAATCCCCTTCACGGTGGTGTCGCGTTGCCAGCGCTACGACCTGCGGCGCATCGCCACCGGCGAGGTGGCGAACAAACTCGCCGAAATCGCCGAGGCGGAAGGCATCGCGATTTCGAAAAACTCGCTGCTGGCCGTGGCGCGCGCGGGTGACGGCTCGATGCGCGACGCGCAAACCCTGCTCGACCAGTTGATCGCCTTCGGCGGCAACGAAATCGACGACGAGCGCGTGGCCGAAGTGCTCGACCTGACGGACCGCAATGTGCTCGTGGCGATGGTGCGGGCCTGCGCCGACGGCGATGCGCCCCTTCTTCTCGAAATTGTGCGCCGCGCCTTCGACGCCGGCGTCGAAGCGAAGCGCCTCGGCAGCGAACTGCTGGGCGTGCTGCGCGACCTGGTCGTGCTCTCGGTGGCGCCCGATAAAAACCTGGTCGAAGGGGCGGACGCGGAAATCAAGGAGCTGCGCGAAATCGCCGAGCGCTCCGAGCCGATTCGCCTGCGGCGCATGTTCCGCGCCCTGGTGCGCGAACAGGAAGACCTGGCCTGGGCCCCCGATCCCTTTGCCGTTTTGGAAATGGCGCTGCTGCGCCTTGCCGCCATGCCGAGCGGCGAACAGGTGGAAGCGCTGATCGCGCGCATCGATGCGCTGGAACAACGCTTGCGAAACGGCGCGCCTTCAAGCGGCGCAGGCGGCGGGGCGAGCGGCGGTGCAGCGCGCGCACCCAGGGCGGGCGGCGCCGCCGGGACGAAGCGCGGCGCTGCTGCAGGCGGCGAGTCAACAGCGGCGCGCTCAGGGAACGGCGCCGCCGGGGCAAACGCTCGGGGCATGGCGGGCGAGGGCGGCGCCGGGGCCGCTCCGGGTATGATGAACGGCGACCGGGCCCACCGCCCCGAAGCCGGTGCGTCGGGCAACGGCGCAGGCGCCGGGGCCGGGGCAGCCGCGGCAGCGGACTTTGCTGCGGGCGCGGCGGACGCCGCAAACGGAAGCGCGAACGGAAGCGCGAACGGAAGCGCCGGAGGCGGCAACGGAGCAGGCGATACCTTCAAGCGCCTGTGCGCCTTTGCCGAGCGTGAAAACCGGGGCGCCTTCGCCCCGCTGCACAGTGGCGTGTTGCTGGAAGAAAGCGAAGACGCGCTGTGCATCGGCATTGACTCGAAAATCGCACTCGAGCGCCTCAAGAATCGCCACCGGGAACTGGAAGCCATTTGCCGGAGTTTCTTCGGCCGCGAACTCCGCGTGGAACTCCGGGCCGTCGGGCAGGCCGCCGAAGCGGACGCAGGCGCACAGGGGCAAGAAGACAACGAAGCCGCAGGGGCGGCGTGGAAGCAGAAGCGACGAAACGCGCTCGAACATCCTGCAGTCAACGAAGCCAAAGAAATCCTGGGCGCCGAAATCATCGACATTCACCCGCCGAAGGAAGACGCGTGAAAACACCGCCGGCCATGGAGAAGCTGGTGGCGAGCCTGAAGCGCCTGCCGGGCATCGGTGAAAAGTCCGCCACGCGGCTGGCTTTCTTTCTGCTCTCGGCGCCCGAGCGCATGGTCTCCGAGTTGGCCGACTCAATCATGCGCGTGAAAACCGAAATCGTCCTGTGCGAACACTGTTTCGACTTGACCGAGGCCTCCCCCTGCCCGATCTGCAATGATGAAAGGCGCGACCCGGCGCTGCTTTGCGTGGTCGAAGAACCTGCGGATCTGGCAGCCGTCGAGCGCAGCGGCGACTGGCGCGGGCGCTACTTCGTGCTGGGCGGCGCGCTCTCGCCCATCGACGGCGTGGGCCCGAACGCGCTGCGCGTGGGCGAACTCGAAAAGCGGGTCAAACAAGACGCCGTGCGCGAAATCCTGATCGCCACCAACCCGAACGCCGAGGGCGACGCCACCGCGCACTTCCTGGCGGAGCGCCTGCGAAGCAGCGGCGCGCGCATCACCCGCATCGGCTACGGCATGCCCATGGGCGGCGACCTCGAATACACGGACCACGAAACCATCGGCCGTTCGCTCAAAAACCGCAGCGTGCTGGAATAACGCAGGCCCGTTTTATTTTCTCCCTCGTTGCTCCATGATGATGTGAGTCGTGCGCCCCTCTCCTTTACTTTTCAAAAAGTAGAAGGCGCGCTCCATGCAGAGCTTCAGGGCAATGCTGTAAGGATTGTCGGGGCGGTTGTATTTCTGAATCAAATTCTCCTTCAAGATGGTCGAGGCGATGATATGAAATGGCGATGCGGCAATCGCCCCGGACAAGTTGTCCATGAAGGCGTTTCTGCGTTCCGTGTTTTGGAGCGCGGCAAAAGAGCCTGTGGATTTCCTTATGTCGTATCCTCGAAGGATGATCTGGTCGTGTCCAAAGTAACGAAACTTGAGTTCCTGGAACATGGGGACTACCTGCTTCACGTAATCGTTTTTACGAAAAATACAGAACACCAGGACAAATACCGGGTATTCGGGGTCTATGGATGAAATGCCATGATCCCCGCTTTCATCCGCGTAAATAATGTAGTCGCTGGAGTCCAATGAAACGTCTTCCTGTTTTGTCCGGGCGATTTTATTTAGCACATTTACCCACCGCGTGACCACGCGCCGGGCCCACCACCACGAAAATTCCACGACGATGCCGGCCTGGTACAGGGCCTTGCAGGGGGCTCGGAGAGGGCTGTTTCAGAATATCGGGAAGTACCTGAACCCCGGAATCGGCCCCAAATGCCCGTACAAGAGGGTTTGAGGGGGGTTGACAACCAGCCCGGGCGGGCCCATAATGTTCCTCGGATTGGGAATGCCCGGTCGGCAAAGGCCTCGGTGGCGAAAGCCCCCGGGGCTCTTTGTTTTAAGGGCGCCGGCATCTGTTTCGGAAATCCGGAAAGGCCCCGCCTCCCTGAATCGTCCCCAAACGCCCACGTATGCCGGTTTTCAGGGGGGTTGACAACCACCCCGGGCGGCCCCATATTGTTCCACGGACCGGGAATTCCCGATCGGCAAAGGCCTCGGTGGCACACGCCCCCGGGGCTCTTTGTTTTAAGGTGCCTGTTCAGCCCCGGCGGGCGCCTGCGCGGGCGGCGTTACACTTCCCGGCATGCCGATTCAACTTTTCCCGCCCGCTGCATCCCGGCCTACGAGGGCCGCAACGGGCGTGGCCCGCGTGGCGTTGCCGCGCCCCGTGGACCGGCTCTACGACTACGCCGTGCCGGCACAGCTCGAAAGCGCGGCGCGCGTGGGATCTCGGGTGCGCGTCAGCGCCGGCGGCCAGGCGCTGAACGGCGTGATTGTCGAACGGGACCCGGCGGACCAGGCGACGCAGCAAAACGCGGAGGGCGCGCCGGAACAGCTCAAAGCGCTGGGTGCTGTGCTCGACGCCGAGCCGGTCATCAACGAAACGCTGCTCAAGGTGCTGCGCGACGAAGCGGATGCAGTGCTCTGTCCGCTCGGCATCGCACTGCAGGCCGCCCTGCCCCCGGGCTATTCGGCCCAGGTGGAACCGGGCTTCCAGCTCACGGAGCGCGGCGCCCGCGCGCTCTCCGCTTCTGTTACCTCGGCGAGCGCACAGCGCGCACTCGCCGCACTGCAAAAAGGGCCCCGCGGCCTGCGCGCGCTGAAGCGGCAGGCATCCGAAGCGCTGCTGGACGAACTCGAAAAAGACGGCCTGGTGCAGCGCTGCAACCTGGAAAACGAGCCCTCGCCTCGCGAAGCGACGCTGCGCATTGCGCGGCTCGCGCCCGGCATCGATGTCGAAAAGTCGTGCGCGGAAGATCT
>CAZJXU010000277.1:0-3425 GCA_964550095.1 uncultured Spirochaetales bacterium
CCGTGCGCGGGTTTTCCGAAACCCAGTTCGCGCCGCGGTCGAACAGCGATTCGATTTCTTCCAGTGTTTCTCTGGCTTGTTTCGATTCGTCCCTGGCGGCCACGGAATCTCCCTGTTGGTGCGATCTTTGCAGTTCGTGAAGTTCGTGCAGTTCGTGCAGTTCGTGCGGTTGGTGCTGCTGGTGCGCCTTGTGCGAACCGGCGGATGATGCGGCGCGGGCCCGGCCTGCCTCACGGGGCCCTGGCCGGCTTACGGGGCCATGGCCGCCGGCAGAGCCTGCATCCATGCTGTGCTGCGAGCGCGCATTGTATCCCCCGATGGCGAAATTGCACGCCCGCCCTGCCCGCTCCCCCCTCATGCCGGGCGGCGTTTGCGCAGGTGCAGGCGCACCGGCGCGCCCGCCAGCGGGAAGCGCTCGCGCAGCCGGTTCTCCAGAAAGCGCAGGTAGCTCGTCTGCACTGCGCCCGGGTCGCTGCAAAACAGTGCAAAGGCGGGCGGGCGCACGCCCGTCTGGGCCGCGTAGAAAAACTTGAGCGGGCGGCGCCGCCCGGCCCTGGGCGCCTGCGCGGGCTGGTGGCGGTCGGAGCTCTCGCGCAGCCAGCGGTTCAGTTCCGCCGTGGGAATGCGCAGCATGGCCGCCGCGCCGAGTTCGACGCACAGCGGCGGCACCCGGGATACCCCCATGCCCGAAAGGGCGGAAAGGCGCAGCAGCGGCGTGTCCGGCATGGCGCGCAGCCGCATTTTCACCTCTTCTTCCAGGCGCTTCTCGAAGTCCGGGTCTTCGTGCTGCTTCACCAGGTCCCACTTGTTGAGCAGCACCGCAGTCGCCGCGCCCCGCTCGCGCGCCAGCGAAAGCACGCGCATGTCCTGGTCGTTTATTCCCTCGGCCGCGTCCACCAGCACCAGGGCCGTGTCGGCGCGCTCCAGCGCGCGCAGGGCGAAAAAGGCGCTGCCGCGCTCCACCCGCTCGCTGCGCTTCACCGCGCGCCGCATGCCTGCAGTATCCACCAGCACAATGCGCCGCCCCCGGTATTCGAGTTCCGCGTCCACCGCGTCGCGCGTGGTGCCGGGCGAGTCGGCAACCACCATGCGCGTTTCACCGAGCAGGCGATTCAGCAGCGAACTCTTGCCGACATTGGGCCTTCCGACCAGGGCCACCCGCAAGGGCCCCGCCTGCGCGTCCGCTTGCGCATCTACGTTCACCTGCGCGTCCGCTTGCGCATCTGCCTGCGCATCCACATCCGACGTCGCATCCGCGCCCACCTGCGTATCCACATGCGCCGCCGCATCCACATCCGACGTCGCATCCGCGTCCATCTGCGCGTTCGCGCCCGCGTTTGCATCCGCCGTGTCCGCGTCCACATCTGCTTGCACCGCGCCGGGCGCCGGGCGTTCGACGTCATCGACGACGTCGGCGGCGTTATCGTCGGTGGAGTCGACGTCGGCGTCTTCGGCGGATGCGCCTTCGGTAGCGGCGGCAGCTTCGTCGTTGGCGTTATCATCGGTGGAATCATCGCCGCCGCCTTCGCCTTTGGCGTCTGCGTCTTCTGCATCGCCTGCATCCGGCAGCATCGCCACCAGCGCCTCCAGCGCATCCCAGGCGCCGCCGCCGTGCTCGGCCGAAACCGCAAACAGCATGTCGATGCCGAGCGCGTGAAATTCCAGCAGGCGTTCCTGGTGGGCCGGCACGTCGATCTTGTTCACCGCCACCGCGGTCGGCTTGCCGCTGCGCCGCAGCCGGCGCGAAAGGTCGATCTCTTCGGGAAGCAGGCCGCTCTGCCCGTCCACCACGAACAGGATGGCGTCGGCCCCCGCCAGGGCCGCCCGCACTTGCTCCTGCACGGCGGCATCCATGCCGGAAGCGCCCGCATCGGAGCAAAACCCCGCCGTATCCACCAGCAGGATGCGCCGCCCTGCTGCCTCCACCTCCTGCACGATGCGGTCGCGCGTGACGCCCGGCGCATTTTCCACCAGGGCGCGCCTGCCGCCGGCGTAGCGGTTGAACAGGGTCGATTTGCCCACATTGGGGCGACCGACCAGGGCGACCAGGGGCGGCGCGCTCACGGCGCCGCATCCAGGAAGCGGGCCACGGCGGCAAGCGCCTCTGCCGCTTCGCGTTCCGGGTGAAAGCGCAGGAGGCCGGGGACGCCGCGCAGCCAGCCGCGCTGACGCCTGGCGAAACGCCGCGTGTCCTGCTGCAGCAGCGGCAGCATGCCCGCCAGCGTCTGCCGCCCTTCCAGCACCGGCTGGATATGGCGGTAGCCGATCGCGCGCATCGAGGGCAGCTCCGGGCCGAAGCCGCGCCGGCGCAGTTCGCGCACCTCCTGCAGCAGGCCGGCCTCGAGCATCGCTTCGCAGCGCCGGTTGATGCGCTCGGCCAGCTCTTCCCTGCCCGGGTCGAGCGCCAGGTGCAGCGCGTGGTAACGCGCCGCGGGCGCCGCCACGCCATTCGCCGTCTGCCCTGCTTCGGCGCCATCCGTTTCTGCCGCCCCGCCACCACCCGCTGCCTGCTCCGATTGCCCTGCCCCGGCGCCATCCGTTTCTGCCGCCCCGCCACCCGCTCCATCGGAATGCGCGCCATCCGCCGTCTGCTCCGATTGCCTTGCCGCCGTTGCGTCATCCGCCGCCTGCCCCGCCTTCGCGCCGCCCGTTTCCGCGCCATCCGCCGTCGCAACAACGGCGGGCGCACCGCCGCCGTCCCCGGTGAACGATTTCTCTTGCGCCGCGCCCTGCCCGCCCGCGTCTGTTGCGCCGCCTCCCCCCCGCGTGTGGAACTCGCTCGCGGGCCTGCCGCTCTGCTCGTAAATCTCGAGCGCGCGCACAATGCGCAGCGCGTCGTTGGGATGCAGGCGCGCCGCGGATGCAGGATCCACCTCGGCCAGCCGGCGATGCAAACGGGTGGGGTCGCCCTCTTCACCGGCGCGCGCGTGTTCGGCCTCGAGCGCGGCGCGCAGTTCGGGGTCGCGCCCCACCCCGGGCGTCAACCCCTCCAGCAGCGCTCGAATGTAAAGCCCGCTTCCCCCCACCACGAAAGGGGTTTTTCCCCGCCCGCAAATCTGCGCAATCGCCTCGCGCGCCTCGCTTTCAAAGCGCCCCGCGTGGTAAGGCTGGTCCGGGTCCACCCGGTCCAGCAGGTGGTGCGGAACGCGCGCGCGCTCCTGCGGCGTCGGCTTGGCGGTGCCGATGTCCATGTAGCGATACACCTGCTGCGAATCCGCGTTGATGATCTCGCCGCCGAAACGCTCGGCCCACTCGATGGCGCGCGCGGTTTTTCCCGAGGCCGTGGGCCCCGTCACCACCACGATGCGCGGGCGCCCGCTCTCCGCTGCGTTCGACATGCAGGCGAAAGTAGCAATCCGGCGCCTGTATCATTCTGAAACGTGGCGGTATCGTCCTGAATAGGGGCTTGGCCGCTGCGACCGGCC
>CAZJXU010000278.1:0-2946 GCA_964550095.1 uncultured Spirochaetales bacterium
CAAAATCGAGGAACAGGGGCACTCGTCCTTTCAGCGCTACGGCCTGAACAAAATGCTGCTCAACCTGAAACAGATGGTCGGCCGCCTGATTCGCTCGGAAGGCGACCGGGGCGTGGTGGTGATCGTCGATGGCCGCACCGATAAGAACTACTTCCGCCGCCTCGCAAGCGCGCTGCCGCCCGGCTCGGCGCCCGTGCTGGTCGGCCGCCTCACCGATACAAAACAGGGCCCGGCCCTGGCGCTGAACTCGGCGCCGGGTGGCAGGGCGGGCGGCGCGGGGCGTGGTTCCGCGGCTGCACCGGGCGGCGCAGCGGGCCGTGGTTCCGCCGCTGAGTCAGGCGACGCCCTCGAAGCCCTGCTGCTGGAAGTCGGCGTGGAAACGGGCGGAGACGCCGATGGCTGAGTCGCATGTTTGCTGCGGATGTTCCCGTCCGTTGATAAATGGGCCGCCTCGTTGAACATGCTTCGCAAAGGGCAGCCCCGGTGTGTGCGCGGAGCGATGTCCGCGAGGCACGCTTGCAGGCAGTAACGTTTGAGCTCACGCACATACGCGCCGCCGCCGATCCGCAAGGCTCGCCCGCAGGCGGTAAGGTTTGGGTTGACGCAAGCACACGCCACCGTCGGATACATCGGGGAGCAGGAGGAAAACATGGTGGATCTTTCCGGACGCACCGCAGTCGTCACCGGCGCCGGTACAGGGATAGGGCGCGCCATCGCGTTGCGGCTCTCCGCGCGCGGCGCCGCGGTGGGCCTGCTGGGCCGCACGCCTGAAACGCTGGAGGCCGTCGCCAAAGAATGCGAAGGCAAAACCCTGGCTGCGCCCGCCGACGTGACCTCGCGCGCCTCGCTGGACGCAGCCTTTGACGCTGTGGCGGACGCGCTCGGCCCGCTGCACATCGTGGTAGCCAACGCGGGCACCGGGGGCGCCAACGGCCCCGAGCCGGAAAGCGACCGCTGGGATGAAATCGTGCGCACCAACCTGGACGGCTGCTACTTCAGCTTCCGCGCATTCGAAAAGCGCATGGCGGAGGGGGAGGGCTGGAAACACGCCGTCGCCGTCTCGTCCTGCCTCGGCCGCTTCGGCGTGCCCGGCTCTTCCGCCTACAGCGCGGCCAAAGCGGGGCAACTCGGCCTGGTGCGCAGCCTCGCCCTGGAACTGGCCCCGAGAAAGGTGCTGGTCAACGCCATCTGCCCCGGCTGGGTGGAAACCGCCATGGCCGACGCGCGCATGTCGGAAATCGCCGAAGGCGCGGGCAGCAGCCTGCCCGAAATACGCGAAACGCTGCGCGGCCAGGTACCGCTCCGGCGCTTCAGCGAAGCCGAGGAAGTCGCGGAATTGGTGGAATTCCTGACCGGCCCCGGCGGAGTCTCCTTCACCGGCCAGGCCTTCGACCCGAACAACGGCGCCTGGATGGGGTGATTTGAACGCGGGAGGCTGCGTAGCCTCGCGCGCGGGCGACTTTTTATGAAAATGCGGCAAAGGCAAGGGCTAAAACGTGCACTGATTAGTTTTCCCGTTTGCGTTTTGCCGATTCATACTCGCGCCCTGCGGCCTCATATTCACGTCCCGCAGCATCACTTTCACGCACCGCGTTTTCATATTCCCGTGTCGCAGTTTCGTACTCACGTCCCGCATCTTCATATTCAGGTTCCCTATCCGGCATCAGCCAGCTAATCAATGCGATAAGAAGTCCTCCGCGACGGCTCCTTCGTCCTCCCCGTACATACAAAGGGCGACCGGATGATGATTTATTCCACAGCTCTTCATATTCTCTGAATGCTTCTTCGTATTCGTTCCATGCCTTTTCATATCTGCTCTGCGCTTTTCCATATTCGCCAAATGCATCTTCATACTCGCGCCACGCCTTATTGTACTCTCCCCTGTTATTTCGCAATAGTGCATCAGTCGCCCTGCGCAGTGCGTCGGTAGCCTTGCGCTGCGCCTCGGTAACTTCGCGCATTTCCTCGGTCGCTGTACTTTGCGTTGCCTTGCGTAGTGCATCGGTAAGCTCTCCCGCATTTGCCGGGAAAGCAAAGGCAAGCATCAACGCGAGGACTACACCTTTCATGAATCACCCCCGATCATGGCCTCATGATCGCTTCAAACATAAAGCCCGGCGTCATGATGGAAACAGAAAGACTGGCCTTGAATGCCATGTCAAGAAACTGAGTGCAGAAAACCCTATGCCCAGTCTCTTGTTCCATATCTCTCAATCGAGCAGTGCCGGACATGCAAAGAGCATATCCCGATGTTGCCTTTTCTATGAAATCACTCGCCAGATCAATGGCCAGTTCTTGCTTGGCACCCGGAGATGACGTTGACTGCAGCACCACTTTCAATTTTTGACCGAGAGAATAGAATTCCCTCTGATATTCTCTTAGCCTGCGTTCATCCTCAGAAAAGGCGGATTGCGCCATTGACGCCGAGGCGGAGAAGATCAATCCGAACAGTAGAACCACAAGAAAAATGAACCGCAGCATCAAATTTTCGCAGCGGCGGTTTTCTGTGCGCTCGTCGAACCGGAAAAAACGCTTCACTCGGAACATGGTCTCTCCCCTTATGTTGGCATGAAGGCCGGGGCAGAGACGCGGCCCCGGTGTGCTGCATCTTACCAGATTTTGACCTGCGAAAAGTGTATTTTTTCACAAACCGCGCCGGCTTTCGGCCCCCTGAACCGCGGACGCGCGGGCTACCCCGGCCTTCCCGGCCATAGGCGCCTGCGACCGGACATCCCGTTTCCTCGCCCGGTAGCCGCCCCGGCGCTTCAGCGAAGCCGAGGAAATCGCGGAACTGGTGGAATTCCTGACCGGCCCCGGCGGCGTCTCCTTCACCGGCCAGGCCTTCGACCCCCAACAACGGTGCATGGATGGGGTGAGGGGGGCGGGCCGCCGCGGACCGCTCTTGGCCGGGCGGCGAGGGTGGCGGCCCAGCGCCGGGCCGGGGGA
>CAZJXU010000279.1:0-10784 GCA_964550095.1 uncultured Spirochaetales bacterium
TCTTTACGGAGCGCATCAACTTTCGCTCGGGGCTGCTGCTCACGCCCATGGGCTTCATCAACGAAGTGCACGAGCCGCCCTTCTACTACGGCGTAGCCAGACCGGAGAGCGAGAAGCGCATCATCCCGAGCACCTGGCGCAACCCGGGCATCGGGCTGTTCGGCGCGCTGGGCGAGAGCTTCGATTACCGCGTGTACTTAATGACGGGGCAAAACGGCAGCCGCTTCGACGACGCCGGCATCCGCAGCAGCCGGCAGAAGGGCAACCGCGCGCTGGCGAACGACCTGGCCCTGGTGCTGCGGGGAGACTTCCGGCCGCAGGCATTGCCCGGCCTGCTGGTCGGCGGGGCGCTTTACAGCGGCGAGATCGACCAGGACCGAAAGCACGCGAAGGTGGATTTGTCCGGGGTGGATGCGCGCTTCACCATGGGCGAGGCGCACCTGGAATACCGGCGCGGGCCCTTTCACCTGCGCGCGCTCTTCGTCCGGAGCGAGCTCGGCAAGGCGAAGGAAGTGAACGCGGCCTTCGGCAACACCACGCTTGCGCAAATGGCTGAACAAGCGGCGAACCCCGACCCGGAGTTTTCGGTGCAGTACGCCATCGCGGAAACCATGCAGGGCGCTTACCTCGAGATCGCATACGACCTGCTGCCGGCTCTTAATGGCAACCGGGAGCACGCGCTGGAGCCCTTCCTGCGCTTCGAACAACTGGACACGCAGGCCAAGGTTCCCTCGGGCTATGTGCGAAACCCGGCCCGCGAGTACCGGGTGTTCACCGTCGGTGCGCACTACTATCCGCATCCGAATGTCTCGTTCAAGGCGGAGTACAGAAACCTGGAGCCGGAGCAGGGAGAGCTGCCGGACGAACTCTCGCTGGGGGTCGGCTTTGCCTTTTAGCGCGCGCATACTCCGGCGGCGAGCGGCTTCGCCCGGAACAGCGCCGCGCCCGGCGGTGACGACGTCGGCGGCGGGCGCCGCGAAGCATTGCAAGGCCCGCGCCGTGCACGCGGCTTCCGCGCCGCGCAAAGCTCGCGCGCTTGTCCGCCGCGTGCGCCCGGCGGCGGTGGTGGAGGCGGGCTTTGCTGCGCGAGGCAGCACCGGCGCCGTGCACACGACCACGCTACTGCCGGCGACCGCACTGCTCCTGGCAACGCTGCTCTTTGCGGCCTGGCCGGCGGCGCCCGCCCGGGCCGAGGTGTTCGCCTCGCAGCGCGAGGCGTTGCAGCAGGCCTTCCCGGAGGCGGAGCGCATCGAACGGCGCACCGTGCTGCTCAGCGAAAGCGAAGCGCGCGCGGTGGAAAGACGGGCACAGTCTCCGCTGGAAAGCAACATCATCACCTGGCACGTCGGCATGCAGGGCGGGCGGGTGCTCGGCTACGCCCTGATCGACGTTCACAACGTGCGCACCCTGCCCGAAGCGTTCATGGTGGTGCTGAGTGCGAAGGGCCGCGTGCTGCAAACGCGCATCCTGGCCTTTTACGAGCCGCACGACTACCTTCCCACCGAGCGCTGGCTGCAGCAATTCAACGGCTGGCTGCCGGGCGCGCTCACGACACAGGCGAGCGAGGTGCACGGCATTTCCGGGGCGACATTTTCCACGCGGGCGGTGAACGGCGGCGTGCGACGCGCGCTGGCGCTTTACGAGTTGCTGCTGACGGCCGGAGCGGCGCCGGCAGAGGGCGCGCACGGGGACGCCCGGCAAAGCGCCGCGCCGGAGTCAACCTTCGATGCGGGCGATGCGGAAGATACGGGCGGCGCGGGCGCTGCGGGCAATACAGTCGACGCAGGTGATGCAGTCGATACGGGCACTGCGGGCAATACAATCGACGCAGGTGATGCAGTCGATACGGGCGCTGCGGACGAGACGGCCCTGCGCAGCAGCCCTGAGCCGGGGAGGTAGAAGCCGCCATGCGCTTTGTCGTTACCGGTGAATGGAATCGCAACCGGCTGCTGCAAACCATCGTGGTGCTGTATGTCATCTACGTGATGGGGCTGTGGCTGACCAACGCCCTGCTCTACTTCGAAAAGATGACGCTCATGCCGAGCTCGGTGGTCGCATACTACCTGGGCGACGAATCGCGCTTCCTGCCGGCCCGCAGCTACTTGTACCTGCTGGAAGTTTCACACTACCACCTGTTCGCCATGGGCATGCTGCTGCTGGTGCTGACGCATCTGGTGCTGTTCACGCCGCTGAAATCGGGGCGCCTGAAGGCGTGGCTGGTGGCGCTGCCCTTCGCCGCGGCCCTGCTAAGCGAAGGCTCCGGCTGGGGGGTGCGCTTCGTCAGCCCGCTTTTCGCCTGGACCAAGGTGCTCGGCTTTCTCGCCCTGCAGGCCAGCCTGGCCGCCCTGGCCGGGCTTTCGCTGTGGGCGATCTTCCGGGGCGGCGGCAAGCACTACGAAGACTGATTCACCGGCGGCGGGCGCAAGGCGCGACGTCGCCCCGCCGAAAATGCGGGCGCGCCGCCGGCAGGCTGTGTGATACTGTGCGCTGCACGGGCCGGCGGCGGAGCGGATGCGTGATCCGTTTCCGATGCGGCCGTTGATCAACCAGGAGCAAACATCATGACGACACGCATCAGCGACGAAGAACGGGGCGCGTTTTTCAAGGAAATCGACCAGGCCTGCCGAAGCGCGGCCTGGGCGGCGCTGGCCACGGTGAAAAACGGGGAGCCCCGCGTGCGCCTGGTGCATCCCACCTGGGAGGCATCGGCGGGCGTGGTCTGGTTCGCCACCGACCCGGCCTCGCCGAAGGCCGCGCAGATCAAAGCCCAGCCGGTGGTTGACCTGCAGTGGCAGGTGTCGCCGCCGGATTTCATCCACGTGCTGGTGCGCGGCAGGGCGCAGCTCATGCACGACGACGAAACGCGCAAGCACGTGTGGGACACCCTCGATTACGACCTGGCGGATTTCTGGCCGGACGGCCCCACCGCGAAAAACTACGTGGCCGTGCGCATTGAACCGGTGCGCGTCGAACATTCCAAAATGTTCGGCAGCCAGGACCAGCGCGTCTGGGGACGTTGACGAGTCGACTCTCGACGGACCGCGAACGCACGGTCGCATCGGTCGCGGTGGCCTGCCTGGATGCGGCGGCGGAACTCGAAGGCCCGACCTGGGTGGCCGGGGACGGCTGCGGCGAACTCGAGCGCCGCGTCGCCGAGCGGGGCGCGCAGCCGCTGCCCTGGCGCAGGCTGGCGCGCCCTGGCCGGCCCGCCACGGGGCCCTGGCCCGGCGAAGAGACGGCGGCGGCCGTACTGCTGCGACTGCCGAAGGGCAGACAGAACCTGGAAATGTCGCTGCACGCGCTGCTGGCGCGCGTGCAACCGGGCGCGCCCGTCTGGCTGTTCGGCGCGAACGACGAAGGCATCCGCTCTGCGGCCAAGACCCTGGCGCCGCTGGTCGATGCCGCGCCGCACACCCTGCTCACCAAGCGCCACTGCCGCGTGTGGGCCGCGCGCGCAAAAGCGCAGCCACCTGCGGGCCTGAAACGCGAACTCGAAGCGTGGGCGGAGCGCGTGCCGATGTCCCTGCCCGGCGGCGTGCGCGAGTTCGTCTCCTTTCCCGGCATCTTCGCGCACGGCCGCCTGGACCCCGCCACCGCCCTGCTGCTCGAAACGCTGCACGAGCCGCCCGCCTCGGGGCGCCTGCTCGACTTCGGCGCGGGCTGCGGGGTGCTGGCTGCCGCGCTTTCTGCGCGCGGCGCGGAAGTGCACGCGCTCGACCCGGACGCGCTGGCGCTGGCCGCCGTGGCGCAAAACCTTCCGGATGCAAAGCTGCACGGCTGCGTAGGACTGCAGGAGCTGCCAACGGGGCTGCGCTTCGACCTGATCGTCGCCAACCCGCCCCTGCACCAGGGCCGCGCGGACGACCGCAGCGCCGCGCAGGGGCTCGCGCAAGACGCGCCGGCGCACCTGCACAAAAAGGGAGAGCTGCGCGTCGTGGTTCCGCTCACCGTACCTTTTGAAAAGTGGCTGAAGCCGCACTTTGCGCGCGTGGATGAAATGCGCCGGGCGGGCGGCTTCCGGGTGCTGCGCGCGCGGGGGCCGCAAACGAAGGGCTGAACAGGAACTCACGCCCACGCCTGAAAACGAGGGAATGAAGGTTCCGCGCAGCCTGCACCGGCCCCCGGGCGCCGCCGTTTTCTTCCGACTTCAGGTGACTTCGCTCACGTGAAGCACTGCCCGACTCGCTTCCGACGGAAAAACCCGAACGGGCGCGGCGCCGGGGGCCTCGCGCCAGCGTGATTTCCGGATTGACCCCGCGGCCTTTTTCCGGGAAAGGAGCAACTCGCGGGGAGTCAAAACGCAAACGGGTCAATTTTCGCGCTTGGCATCGCTAAGTGCGCGCGCCGCATCGATAAGCTCGCGCGCCTCCGCAGCGCGTGTGCGCATCCCGGCAGCTCGTGCACGTGTCGCCTGAGAAGTCCGACGCACCCTGCCGGCAAGCGCGCGCACTCGTTCCGAATCGGAAATCGGCGAAACTTGCATGCTGGGGAGCATGCGTATCACCTCCACAGCCTCGCGCATTAAATTGACGGCCCCTTGCACATTATCTGCAGATTTGTGCGTCCCATTGGCAACTTCACGCAACCTGGCGGTTCGTGCGCGCGCCGCATCGGCAAGTTCTCGCAGCGAATCGTCAAGTTCGCGTGTCGCATCGGCAAGCGCGTGCGCCGCATCGGCAAGTTCGCGTTCCATATCGGCAAGCGTTCGCGTCGCATCGGCAAATTCACGCACTGCATCGTCAGCCTCGCGCGCCGCAACGGAAAGTTCACGCGCTGCATCGGCGAATTCACGCGCCGCATCGGCAAATTCAAGCTTCGCGGTATTTTTGTGCGCCACGTCGGAAAATTCACGAGCCGCATTGGCAGCTTCGCGCGCCGCAGCGGAATACGCGTGCGCTGCATCGGCAAGTTCGCGCGTCGCATCGGCAAGCGTGCGCTGTGCTTCGGCAAATTCGTGCGCCGCGTCGGCATTCTCGCGCTTCGCGTCTTCCGCATTGACCGGAAAAGCAAAGGCAAGCACCAGGGCGAAAACGATTCTTTTCATTGATTCGCCTCCGGGACGCGGGCGCTTCGGGCGCGCCGGGTTTTTCGCTTTTCGGGAGCGGTGGGTCGTGCATCCGAGTATATCGCGGCGACGGGCAGGCGCCGGTCCAGGATGTGTTTGGACGCATGCAAAGCCGCCGATATATCAACAAGGTAAAGAAACCCGAACACAGCTCATGCCCCTCCATGGTGAGGAAAAGGCGAATTGGCTGAACTGTTCAATCGGGAATGCGCGCGGCCAGGATGCGCTCGAGGCGCGCGCCGCTGCGCTTCAAGTTCAGGCTGCGGCCCCGGTGCACGTACACCAGCCCGGGCTTGGCGCCCTTCGGCTTGGAGATGTCCTTGATGGATGCGATGTGCACCTGCGAGCGGCCGGCGTTCCGCGCCTTGGAAAAGTGCACCGCCAGTTCCGCCGCATCGAGCAGAGCCTCCTGGGGCGGCGGCGCGGCGCCACCGGTGCGCAGCACCACGTGGCTGCCGGGGTCGCCCTCCAGGTGGAAGAAGAGATCGTTGCCCTTGGCGAGGCGCGTGGTCAGCACGTCGTTGCCCTCGTCGTTTTTGCCCACCCAGATTTCCAGGCCGGACTCCGTCCGGTAGCGCTTCGGAATAAGGCGCGTCGGCAGCTCCCGGCTGCCCACCTTCCAGACCTTGCGCGCCGGCCCTTCGCCGCCGTCGCCACCGCCTCCGGCGCGCGGCGCGGCCGTCGCAGCATAACGTTCCAGCAGGCGCGAAAGTTCCGGCCCTGCAGCCAGCGCGCGCAATTGTTCGGGCGTCGCGTTCTCGGCCTGCTGCGCCAGTTCGGTCAGCTCGGCCAGCCGCTCGCGCTGCGTGACGATTTCCGCTTCGGCGCGGGCGCGGCTTCGCACGGCGCGCTGCGCCCGTCGAAAATAGCGCTCCATGTTTTTTTGCGGCGAAAGCCTTTCGTCCAGCGGCACGCGCAGCGGCGCGCCGCTTTCGAAGTCATTCAGTTCGACTTCGCGCAGGCCAGGCCTGATTTCGCGCAGGTTCGCCTTCAACAGCTCGCCGAAGCGTTCCAGCTTGGCAGCCTCGGCGCCCGCTGCGATGTCGCCCTCCAGCAGGCGGATTTTGCGCTCCAGCGCCTTGCTGCGCTTTTTCAGCACGCGGGCGATGCGCCGCGCCAGCCCGGCTTCATCGCTTTTCGCTTCCTGCGCCGCGTAGTGCGCTTCGATCGCTTCCAGAAGCTGCGCGTCCGGAACCTCGGCGAAGCGGTCTTCGCCCGGTGGCGGGGGTGGGCTCTGCGGGGGCTTCCAGGGCTCGCCGATCACGAGTTCGCGCCGGGTGTCGCCGAGCGGGCGCGCGCTCGCGCGGATGCGCTCATCGCCGTCCAGCACGTAGAGGTTGCTGCGCGGCCCGAGCAGGGAGAGCAGCAGCGTGTAATGGCCCTCGGCGGTTTCGATGCGCAGCCGCAGGGTGCGGTCTCCGCCTTCCACGCCGGCCTCGCGCAGGCGTCCGCCTTCGAGATGCGCGCGCAAGAAGGCGCCAAACGCGAGCGGACGCGGTGTGGCTTCCGGCGCCCTGGCGGGCGCGGAAACGCGCGCGTGCTTCGGGTGACAGGAAAGCAGCAGCAGCGCGCGCGCACGCGGCGCCTGCCCTGCCCCGCCCGAAAAGCGCAGCGCCACGCACAGCGAATCGCTCTGCGACACCTTTTCGAGGCGCGCATCGCGAAGTTCGCGCATCACCTGCTGCGCGGCGCGGGAGAGTTCCCGAAAGCTCAGCATCGCACTCTTCTCATTTCTGACACGCAGGGCAGTAGTGCGCGCTGCGTGCGCCGAGCACCACGCGCCGGATTTTCGCAGCGCACACCCGGCACGGCTCGCCCGTGCGGGCATACACGCGGCGTTCGTCCTGGTAGCGGCCGTCGCTGCCGTCTGGAGCCAGGTAGTCGCTGATGGAAGAGCCGCCGGTTTGAATCGAGCGCCGCAGCACCTTGCCAAGACCCGCCCGGATGCCCCCGGCCTCCTCCCTGCTGATGCGGCCGGCGCGGCGGCGCGGGCGCACGCCTGCGTAAAAGAGCGCTTCGTCGGCGTAGATGTTGCCGACGCCCGCCACCACCGACTGGTCGATGAGCCAGCTCTTCACCGGAATCGTCCGTCCCCTGCTGCGCGCAAAGAGCTCCGCTGCGGAAATGCGCAGAGCGTCCGGGCCGAGGCGATCGAGTCGCGCGCATGCTTCGCCCGCGGCCAGCAGTTGTACCTTTCCAAACTTTCGCACATCGCGAAAGAATACCGGCGCGCCGTCGTCTTCAAATTCGAAGCGCAGGTGCGTGTGGCGGTCGGGCCGGAAGCCCTGCTGCGCGCCTGGCGTGAGCGCTGCACGCGCCGTGCTCGAAAGCAGGCGCGGGCTGTGCGCGCCCCTGGCGAAGAGCTGGCCGGTCATGCCGAGATGCAAGAGCAAGCGCGCGCCTCCTTCCAGCCCGGCCAGCAGGTACTTGCCGCGCCGGCAGAGCGCATCGATGCGTCGCCCTTCCACGCCCCGGCGAAGCATGGCCGGGGGCGTCAGGAAAAAGTAGCCGCCCCGGGTGGTGCGCAGCCGGGCCACACGCCTGCCCACCAGCAGGGGCGCGATGCTGCGCCGGGTGACTTCGACTTCCGGCAGTTCAGGCACGGCCGTGCTCCCGGCAAGGGCTTACGAAGCGGAATGCCCGCGGATCGCCTCGATCACCTCGGCTTCTTCCGGGTAGCGTCCCTGATCGTGCTTGGAAAAAACCAACTCGCCGTCCACCGCGACATCGAACACGCCGCCGTCCCCTTTCAGGAGTTCGCATTCGATGCCGAGTGCCTTCTTGATCGCGGCCGCCAGACCGGCGGCCCTGGGCAAGTAGTTTCAACGCACGCAGTACAGAATGGTGATGCGCATGGCCTCCCTCCTCGCTGCAAGGATGACGCATGCGGCGCCGATGCGCGAATCGTGTCAAACTCCGCCCGTGGGCAACAGGCTCCTTGCATTCTCGGAGATCGACTGGGCGAACTGGCGCGCCCGGGACACCTGTTCGCTGGTCTTCATCGTGGACGGCCCGCGCGTGCTGCTGATCCGCAAAAAGCGCGGACTGGGCGCCGGCAAGGTGAACGGCCCCGGCGGCAAGCTGCATCCCGGCGAGAGCCCCGAGGCCTGCGGCATCCGGGAAGTGCACGAAGAAGTCGGCCTGCGCGTTTCGGCGCTCGAACAGTACGGCCTGTTGCACTTCCAGTTTTCGGACGGCTACTCCACCAGCGTTCACGTGTTTCGCACCGGGCGCTACCAGGGAGATGCCATTGAAACCGACGAGGCGCTGCCCTTCTGGGTGGAGCAGGCTGCGGCGCCCTACGACGAAATGTGGGAGGACGATCGCTACTGGCTGCCCCTGCTCTTTGCCGGTGTGCACTTCGAAGGCCGCTTCCTGTTCGATGACGACCGCATGCTGGGCTACGAACTGGAGCGCAGCGACGGGTGACGTATCAACAGGCGGGGCCGCACGGCGCTGAACGTCGCTCGCCGCGCGCCCTATTCCTCTTCTTCCTCTTCGATCTTGCGCGTACCGTGGATGCCTTCCCGGCCTTCGAAGCGCAGGCGCTTCGGTTTCTGATCGCCGAGCACCACCAGAACGGGGCGCGTCTCGTAAAACTCGGGCGCCTGCGCCATCGCCAGTTCCACGGTGTCCAGGCGTCCCTGCACCACCAGGCGATAGCCGTCGCGGCGGCTGGTGATCACCACGTCGCCGATGTAGTTGACGCAGTTGGCGAAGATTTCGAGCGGCCGGTCGGGTTGCTGGAACTTGGGCTCCTCGCCGCTGGGCAGGACGGCCTTGAGGGTCTTGAAGCGGTAGCGCCCTTCTTTCACGCGCAGCAAAATGGGCTGTGCGTCGCCCGCGCCCGCGGTGTACAGCGTGTCGGTATCGACATCGCGAATGCGCAGGTCATCCACCTGCACGCCGTGCGGCACGACCACGCGCGTCAAAATCCAGGCGCTCTTGCGCGGTTCGTCATCGCCGCCCGCGCCGCCGCAGCCGACCAGCAGCGCGGTCAGCCCGGCCAGGCCCAGCAGCAGGCACAGGGCGCGTGCGATGCGCCGGAACGCAGGGCGCGCCCGCCGGCCCACGCGGCGCACGTGCATGCGCGCACGTGCGCGGCGCGCGAACGAACGTGCGTGGCGAAAAGGTTCCGAAGAAAAAACGGGTGTCATGTACTGCTCCTGGTAAGGGGGGCGGCTGCGATCTCCCGCCCCGCGGGCCGGCCTTCAGTCGCCCCGCAAAAAGGCTTCCAGTTCGCGCCGCGCGACATCGTCGCGCATCTGGCGCGGCGGGCTCTTCATATAATAGGCGCTCGGGGCCTCCTGCGGGCCGGAAAGACCCCGCGCCAGCGCCAGCCGGGCGCAGCGCAGCGCGTCGATCACCACGCCCGCGCTGTTCGGCGAATCCTGCACCGAGAGGCGCAGCTCCAGTTCCAGCGGCGCGTCGCCGAAGCCGCGCCCTTCCAGGCGAATAAAGGCCACCTTGTTGTCGCGCTGCCAGGCCACGTAGTCGGAAGGGCCGATGTGAATGTCGCAATCCTGCAGCCGCTCGTCGAGCTGGCTCTGCACCGCTTCGGTCTTCGAGCGCTTCTTCGATTGCAGGCGGCTGCGCTCGAGCATGTTGAGGAAGTCCGTGTTGCCGCCCGTGTTTAACTGGTAGGTGCGGTCCAGCCGCACGCCGCGGTCGGCAAGCAGGCGGCTGAGCACGCGGTGGATGATGGTGGCGCCCACCTGGCTCTTGACGTCGTCGCCGATGATGGGCAGCCCGGCCTTGCGAAAGCGCGCGGCGAAGTCCCTGTCCGATGCGAGAAACACCGGGACGCAGTTGACCAGCGCGACGCCTGCTTCAAGACAGGCCTCCGCGTAGTGGCGCACCGCCTTTTCGGAACCGACCGGCAGGTAACACACCAGCACTTCGGCTTCGGCGTCGCGCAGCGCGGCGGCCACGTCCACGGGGGGCAGCTCCGCCGGGCGAAAGGCGTCGCCCTCGTCGTGGTCGGCCATGTGGCCCGCCACGCCGTCCAGGGGCGGCCCCATCAACACCGGCGCGTCCCAGGGCAAGAGTTCGGACTGGAAGACGCGGGTGCAGTTCGGCGCGGCGAACACGGCTTCTTGCAGGGGACGGCCGACCTTGCGGCGGTCGATGTCGAAGGCCGCCGCCAGCTCGATGTCCGCCGGGCCAAAGCCCCCGATGCGCGGATGCATGAGCCCTGCCGGGGTCTGCGCATCGGGGCGCGCCGCGTAGTACGCGATCCCCTGCACCAGGGCGGATGCGCAGTTGCCTACGCCCGCAATCGCCGCCCGGATCTTTCGCATATCGCTCTCGAAAAAAACGCGCGCGGGGGCCGCGTTCAGCGCAGCGCGTTAACCAGCAGGACGGCGCACAGGATGAAACCGCCGAGGTAAGTGCCGACCGAGCCCACCGTGCGCAGCACCTCCGGGTCCCGCATGTCCTGGGACATCAGCATGCCGGCGGCATGGGCGTAACGGCACAGCGTGATCGGCAGCATCAGCCAGAACGCCCAGGCAGGAGTGCCTTCCTGGTAGAGCAGCACCAGGAAGAGCACGGCCAGCATCGGCGCGTACTCGATGGTGTTGCCGTGCGCGCGGCTGTGACGGTAGAGCAGGTCCGTTCCGTCCTGGGCGACCGCGCCGGCGTTGCGGGTCCTGGTGCGGGTTATCGAGACCAGGAAGCCGAGCCCGAAAACCAGCACGCCGAGCAGCGCCACGCTGGC
>CAZJXU010000280.1:0-1697 GCA_964550095.1 uncultured Spirochaetales bacterium
AACTACGGGACGGTGGTGATTCGCAACGACGACGGCAGCGTGTTCTCGCAGACCCAGGGCATCCTCGCGCCCGGCAACGTGCCCGGCTTCTCCAGGAACGTGTTCTCCGGCCAGTTGTACTACCAGATCGGCGACTTCGACGCGCAACTGATCTACAAGTACCGGAGCGACTACTTCCAGCCCTATGTCAACAACGGCACCAGGCTGCGCTTCATCGACGACGTGGAGGTGTGGGAGATTCGCCTGTCCTACAAGCCCACGGATTACATCAAGCTCACCCTCGAGGGGATCAACCTCTTCGACGAGCCGAAGACGCAGTTCTTCTACACCGACGACACCGTGGGCGAAATCAACGCCTACGGCCCGCGCCTGTTCTTCGGCGTGCAGCTCAAGCTCTAGCGCTGCATAGACGCGGGCGGCGGGCCGCCCGCCCGCCCGGATATTTGGCGACCGCCCGGATTTGCCCGCCCCGGGTGGGGTGCCGGCCCGGGCTGTGTTCGCCCCCGGTGGGCGGCTCGTCGGTTGATAAGGCCCCCCAGCCGGGCTTTCGGCGGCCCCACCCCGCATCGGGGAGGCCGCCCCGCCGCCCCCACGCCGGGGCTCTGCCTCCGTTGATAATGCCTGGTCCCTGTGGCATAGTCAGGCCGCCCCCCGACGCTGGATATCCCGAAACCGCAGGAGCGCCTTTCGGGGCGGCCTCGCCTGCACCGGCCGCAGGGGACACCCGTGCGCATCAAGTCGCTGCACATCACAGGGTTCAAAAGCTTTGTCGATGAGACCCGCTTCAACTTCGACAGCGGGATCTCCGGCATTGTCGGCCCGAACGGCTGCGGCAAATCCAACGTGGTGGATGCAATCCGCTGGGCGATGGGCGAGCAGTCGCCGCGCCGCCTGCGCGGCAAGGGCATGGACGACGTCATTTTCGTCGGCTCGGAAGCCCGCGCGCCCGTGGGCCGCGCCGAGGTGGTGCTGACTTTCGACAACCAGGACGGCCTGGCGCCGCCCGAGTTCTCCGCCTTCAGCGAAATCGAAGTCGCGCGCCGGCTCTACAAAACCGGCGAAAGCGAATACCTGCTCAACAAAACGCCCTGTCGCCTGCGCGACGTGCTCGACTTTTTCCGCGATACCGGCATAGGCACCAAGGGCTACACCATTGTCGAGCAGGGACGCATCGCCGAGATTGTTTCGGCCAAGCCCGAAGAGCGACGCACGCTGATTGAAGAGGCGGCGGGCATCAGCAAGTACAAGGCGCGGCGTCGCGAATCCGAGCTCAAGCTGAAGAACACCGAGACCAACCTGGTGCGGGTGCGCGATGTGCTGGGTGAAATCCGCCGGCAGATTACATCCACCACGCGCCAGGCGCGCCGCGCCGCGCGCTACAAGCGCCTGGTGGAACAGCAGCGCGTGCTGGAGCTGGCGCTCGCCGCCGAAGAACGTGCACAGCTCGTGGCGGCGCTGGAAGATGCGCGCGGCGCGCTCGGCGCTTCGCAGGGCGAAGAGCTGAAGGCGGAGGCGCGCCTGGCCGAGTGCGAAACCGAGGCGGAAAACCGGCGCATCGCGCTCACCGAAAAGGAACGCTCGGCGGCGGAAGCGGGCGAGAGCCTGTTCCAGGTGCGCTCCGCCATCAAGGAACTGGAAGGGCGGATAGCGTACGAGCAGCGCGAGCGGGCCTCGCTGGCGGAACTGGAAGAATCGCG
>CAZJXU010000281.1:0-2587 GCA_964550095.1 uncultured Spirochaetales bacterium
CGCACCGGCGTGCAGGTGGACGACTTCCTGCGCACCAGCAACCCGCGCATCTACGCGGCAGGCGACTGCTGCATGCGCTGGAAGTTCACGCACGCGGCGGACGCCGCCGCAAAAATCCTGGTGCAAAACGCGCTCTTCTCCTTTGGCCCCATCGGTCGCCGCCGCCTTTCCGGGCTGGTGATGCCCTGGTGCACCTACACCGACCCGGAGCTTGCACACGTGGGCATGTATCAGGCGGAAGCCGAAGCCAAGGGCATTGCAGTGGAAACCTTTCAGGCGCCCATCGCCTCGGCCAACCGCGCCGTCACCGACGGAGAAGAGGAAGGGCTGGTGAAGGTGCTGGTCAAGAAAGGCAGCGACAAAATTCTGGGCGCCACCATCGTGGCCGGCCACGCCGGCGAGCTGATCACCCAGCTCACCCTGGCCCTCTCAAAGGGCGTCGGGCTGGGCAGTTTCACCAACCTGGTGTATCCCTACCCCACCATGGGCGAAGCCATCAAGCGCGCAGCGGGCGCCTACACCCGCACCCGGCTCACGCCCAGCGTGGCTGCAGTATTCGCCGGGTTGATGAAGCTGCGCCGGGGCCGGAGCGGGCGACCCGTCCGTCGTCGCACGGAGCAAAAGCCGTGAGCGTACTGGAAGGCGCCCGCGCCCGGGTGGAAGCCATCGGAAGCAAAGCCGGCGTGGATGCGGAGGTGATCGAATCCCTGCGCCATCCCATGGAGACCCTGTGCGCCACCCTGCCCGTGCGCATGGACGACGGCCACACCCGTTACTTCAACGCCTACCGCTGCCGCTGGAACAGCGCCTGCGGCCCCACCAAGGGCGGCATCCGTTTCCACCCGCAAGTGGATCTGGACGAGGTGCAGGCGCTGGCGCTGTGGATGACCATCAAGTGCGCCGTGGTGGGCCTCCCCTACGGCGGCGCCAAGGGCGGCGTTTGCGTGGACCCAAAGGAACTCTCTCCGATGGAGCTGGAGCGCCTGTCGCGCGCCTACATGCGCGCCATGGCCGACATCGTCGGGCCGGAGCGCGACATTCCTGCTCCCGATGTTTACACCGATGCGCGCATCATGGGCTGGATGGCCGAGGAATACCAGGTGATCCAGCGACGGCGCACGCCCGGCGTGATCACCGGCAAGCCGATTGCGCTGGGCGGCAGCCTGGGGCGCGACGAAGCGACAGGGCGCGGCGCTTTTCTGGCGGCATCCCGGCTGCTGGAGCGCCTGGAGATCGCGCCGGAAAAGGTGCGCGTGGCGGTGCAGGGCTTCGGCAACGCCGGCTACCACGTAGCAAGGCTGCTGCAGCGGGCGGGCTGCCGCATCGTCGCGCTCTCCGATTCGCGCAGCGCGGTTTATGCTGAAGCCGGCTTCGACGTGGACGCGCTGTATGAACACAAGCAGCAGACCCGCTCGCTGCGCGGCGCGCGCGGCGAAGCAGGGCCGGCCCGCGAAATCAGCGGCGAGGAACTTCTGGAACTCGAGGTGGACATGCTGATCCCGGCGGCCCTGGAAGGCGTGATCCACGAAGGCAACGCGCCGCGCGTGAGCGCGCCGCTGATTGTCGAAGTCGCCAACGGCCCCATTCTTCCGGAAGCGGACGAGGCGCTAATAGCCAAGGGCGTGCGCGTACTGCCCGACGTGCTCGCCAACGCCGGCGGGGTCACCGTCTCCTACTTCGAGTGGGTGCAAAACCGCCAGGGCTACCCCTGGACCCTGGAAGAGGTGCGCAGCCGCCTGGCGGAAACGATGCGCCGCGCATTCGACGCCGTGTTTGAAATCCACGAGCAGGAGCAGTGCTCGCTGCGCCAGGCGGCCTACACTGTGGGCATGCGCCGCATCGCCGAGACGATCAAGGCCCAGGGGACACACGCCTACTTCGCACGCCGGGACTGAGCGGGCCCGCAAACGCGGCGCCGCACATGGTAGCGATTCGATTCAGCACGCCGGAGCTGAGCGGGCGCGGCGCGCAGGTCGGAATTCCGAACGCACGCACTCGGCGCGCGCGATTCGATTCACCGCATCGCACACCCGGGGCGCGCCGCCTGTGGTGAACTCCTGGCCGACGGTGTACACGGGAGAACCGGTAAGCGGGTGCTGCGCGATTCGATTCACCGCGCCCCGCCGGCGCATGCACGCATCGCGTCAGCCCTCGTAGCGCCGGGGCGAAACCACAAGTGCGATTCTTTACACCGGGACCGGGAGAGGCGCTGCGGGCCGCTCCCGGCGTGCGCGATTCGATTCACCGCGCCCCGCTGGCGCATGCACGCCCCGCGTCAGCCTTCGAAGCGCAACTTCAGGAACTACTCAGAAGTCGAAGCGCAGGTCCAGGCCGACGCGCCCGTCCATGTCGCCGCCGGCAAGGCGACGGCGCTCGCCGAAGAACTCGAAGGCGATGTCTGCGAGCGCGCCGGGCGCACGGCGGCTCTGCGTGCGCGGGCCGTCCCAGGCGAAGCGTGTTCCCAGGCGCAGCCGGTGCGCATCGCCGGGCGCGAAGCCGAGCTTTGCGAAGGGCGAAAGCAGTGCCTGGCCGCCGAGCATGCCCACGCCGTAGCCGAGTTCGAGGTCCAGGCGGTCCGGCATGGCGC
>CAZJXU010000282.1:0-1591 GCA_964550095.1 uncultured Spirochaetales bacterium
CTCCAGCGGGACGCGGCCGCCAATCACCACGTTGATTTCGTGCAGCGCTTCCGGGCTGAGGTTGTCGAGCAGCAGCAGGTCCGCGCCGGCGCGCAGCGCGGCCATGGCCTGCGCCAGGTTTTCCACTTCCACCTGAATTTCATAGCGACCGCGCGCGCCCTCCCGCGCAGTTGTCACCGCCGCCTTCACGCCGCCCGCGGCCTGGATGTGGTTGTCCTTGATCAGGATGGCGTCGTACAGGCCGAAGCGGTGGTTATGGCCGCCGCCCACTGCCACCGCGTATTTATCGAGCAGGCGAAAGCCCGGCAGGGTTTTGCGGGTGTCGTAAATGCGCGCCGCGCCCGCGGCCGCTTCCACGAAGCGCGCCGTGAAGCTCGCGATGCCGCAAAGCCGCGCCAGGAAGTTGAGCGCCGTGCGCTCCGCCGCGAGCAGGCTGCGCGTGCAGCCGTGGACTTCCGCGATCACGGCGTCCGGCTGCAGGCGCGCGCCGTCTTCCGCGTGCGCCTTGAACTGAACGCGCTCGTCCACGTGCTGGAAGCAGGCCTCGGCCACGGGGAGGCCGCACAGCAGCAGCGACTCGCGCGCCTCGATTCGGGCGCTGCTGCGGGCATCCTGTGCAAAAAGCAGGTTGCCGGTGATGTCGCCGTCGCCGATGTCCTCGGCCAGGGCGCGCTCGACAAGCGCAGTCCAGGCCGCGCGCGGCGGCATGGCGGGCAGGGGGGGCATGCCTGGCAGTTTAGGCCAGTGCGGCCCGGTCGGTCAGCCTTTCCCGTGCGCCCGGCGGGAGAGGCCGAATCGGGCCGGGAAATGCCAAATCGGGCCGCGGGGCCGCCGCCGGGCCGGGGGAACAGGCGGGATTCGGCCTGGGGCATCGGCGGGCAAAAGGCAGAGAGGGGCGATAGGGGCAGGGAGATGCCAAATCGGGCAGGGAGGCGGGGAATGACGATGAATCGGGCCGGGAGGGGCACGGAAGCGCGGCGGCGTGGACGGGCCCTGCCTGACGCCCCGCCTGTTTCAGGGAAATGCGGCATTCGCGGATGCTCGAAACCCGCGCGGCTTTCGTTTCAGGCTTCCGGCGTTCCCCCGCGCAATGTCCTGGCATTTTCACGAAAGGCCCGGCTTGCCTCGCGCGCCGCTTCGGCCTCCTTGCGAAGCGCCCTGGCGGTTTTGCGTGACTTCACTGCAAGCCCTTGCAGTACGCCGGTTTGCCTGGGCATGTCATCGGCAATCTCGCGAAATACTTCAAGCTCCTCGTCGGTCAGCTCGTATTCCCGCGCCACCTTGGAGAGCTTGCGCAGCGACCCAACAAACCCGCGTTCCATCTTCGTGTAACCGTCGTGAAACTTGACGTCCCGGCGCATCGACTCGGTATCGGCGCGCCCGCATCGGTCCCCTCGCGCCGCCTTTCGACTTCCCTGCGCAGTTCTCCGGCGATTGCATCGCCTTGCGACCCCTGGTGATTCTCGAATATCGCCTGAAGATACTCGCGCAGCGTCTCGGCATACTCGTACATCGCTTCAGCGCGTTCCTGCGCCGCCTTGCTGATCTCGCGCAGCGCCTCGGCATATTCGCGCAGCGCCTTGGCTTTTTC
>CAZJXU010000283.1:0-2173 GCA_964550095.1 uncultured Spirochaetales bacterium
CCGCTCAGCCCGGGTCCTGGTTGTGGAAGTCGATGGCGGCGGTGCCGAGGATCTGGCAGCCGTCCACGACCAGGGTGTGGCCGGAGACGTAGCGGGCTTCGTCGCCGGCGAGGTAGAGCACGGCCGCTGCGATGTCTTCGGGCATGCCGGCGATGCCGAGTGCGGAGCGCGCGGCGATTTCCTTGGCGGCTTCGCTCAGCGCGTCGCGTCGTTCCGCCATCACCTCGGCGGTCATGGGCGTCACCGTGTTGCCGGGCGCCACGGCGTTGACGCGCACGCCGTGCCCCGCCAGTTCGGTTGCCACCGAGGTGGTCAGCCCCACCACGCCGTGTTTGGCCGCCGTGTAGGCGTGCGGGCCGAGCCCGCCCATCACGCCCGCCACGCTGGAGATGGAGATGATCGAGCCGCTGCGCCGGGGCGTCATCACGCGCGCTGCGTGTTTCATGCCGAGGAAAACGCCGCGCAGCAACACTGCGATGGTGCTGTCCCAGGCGCCGGCCGGCGTGTCTGCAATGCGCCCGGCGACGCCGACGATGCCGGCGTTGTTCACCATGATGTCCAGCGCGCCGAAGTGCGAACAGGCGAGGTCCACCGCCGCCGCCACGTCCTCTTCAACGGTCACGTCGGCCTTGGCGAAGTGCGCGGCGTCTCCGAGACGCGCGGCGGTTTGCGCGCCGAGTTCTTTTTGCAGGTCGGTCAGCACCACGCGCGCGCCTTCCTGGACAAAGCGCTCCGCGATGCCGGCGCCGATGCCGCCCGCCGCGCCGGTCACCAGCGCGACTTTCCCTTCAATGCGTCCTGCCATCTTTCATTCTCCTCGTGCTCTTGGCGCACTTGACTCTTGCGCTGCGCGCCGCGGGGCGCCCCTGTGTCGTCCTGATATCAGGGCCGGTCTGTGTCGTCCTGAATCCGGGACGCCCTCTGTGGACGTCCGTATCGGGCGCCCGGCCCTGCCGACCTTCGCGCCGAGAGCACGCTGCGATCGGCCCGCCTCCTCCGCCGGTACGTCACCCGCTCACCTCCCCTTAAACGTCGGCTCGCGCTTTTCCACGAAGGCGCGCACGGCCTCCTTGTGATCTTCGGTGAAGCCGCAGTGGGTGTGATGCGTCACTTCCAGGTCCAGGCAATCGACCATCTCCCCGCCTTCCAGTGCGCGGTTGATGTTCTCCTTGATGTAGCGGTAGGCGATGCGCGGTCCGGCGGCCAGGCGCTTCGCCATCTCCAGGCTTTTCTTTTCGAGTTCCGCCGCGGGAACCACCCAGTTGACCAGGCCGAGGCGCTCCGCATCATGCGCGCCGACGCGCTCGGAAAGCAGGTACAGCTCCCGCGCCTTGGCGCCGCCCACCAGTTGCGAGAGGAAGTACGTCCCGCCGTAGTCGCCGCTGAAGCCCACGCGGGCGAAGGCCGTCAGCATGAAGGCGCTGTCGGCCGCCATGCGCAGGTCGCAGGCCAGAGCGAGCGCCAGGCCCGCCCCGGCCGCCGCGCCGGGCAGCGCGGCGAGCGTCGGCTTGGGCATGTGGTAAAGGCGCCCCGAGGTGGCGCGCTGGCTCAGCCGCTGCATGTGGATGGCGTGGTCAATGCCCGCACCGCTGCCGCTTCCCCCGCCACCGTCTCCGCCTCCGTCGCTGTTGCGCTGGTTCATCCCCTTCACATCGCCGCCCGCGCAGAAGGCGCCGCCGGCGCCGGTCAGCAGCACGGCTCCCACTTCGCTGTCGCGCTCGGCTTCGTCCAGCATCTGCGCCAGCGCCGCAAGCATGTCGCCCGAAAAGGCATTGCGGCGCTCGGGGCGGTTCAGGGTGAGCGCCATCACCCCGTCTTCCCGGTAAGCCAGAAGGTCGTCCGTTCCGGTTTTCAGTTCCACGCGCTCACTCATGGTTTGCTCCCTGTTGGTTTGTGCGGACCTGCTGATGTTGATGTGTGTGTTCGCCGCGCGCCCGCTCCGGGCCGTTGTTTCGGACGCCCGCAGCGGTCGGCCCCGTCCGTTGGTAAGTCACGCGCATCACCCAAGTCCGCCGTCCTGGTCTTCGCCGCTCATGCCGGCGTTGAGGCGCGCCTTTGAAACCAGGCCTCGCACAATGTCGCCCAGCACGGTCGGGTCTTCCACCGGCTTCACGCGCGGTCCCCTGTGCCAGCCTTCCGCCACCGCCAGCACATTGCCTGCCGCTTCGAAAAC
>CAZJXU010000284.1:0-6762 GCA_964550095.1 uncultured Spirochaetales bacterium
GCGCCGGGCCGGGCGGGCCGGGAGTGTCGGGCGGGCCGGGCGCGAAGCGGCCCGGCTTCTTCGCGCGCCTGGTGCGAAAGCTGTACCAATTGCTGTTCGGGAGCGTCTCGCGCGAGAACCGGGAAAGCGCGGGCGCATCCGCATCGACCGCGAGCCAGGACGACACCGGCGCGCGCCTGGTCTTCCGCCTCAAGGTGACGCCGGGCGGGCCGATGGGCCCGATGGTGGACGCCCTGATGAAACCCCTGATGCTGCCGGTCGCCGAGGAGCTGGCCGAAAAGATCATGGCCGAACTCGAAGCGCAGAGCGCCCGACCCAACAAAAACACACAACCCCCGGAGGCTTGACATGGACACGCTCGCTTACGACCCGTACGACCCGCAGATCATCGAGAACCCCTACCCGACCTACGCAAGGCTGCGCAGCGAAGACCCCTGCTACTACATCGAGCGCTTCGACACCTGGGTGCTCTCGCGCTTCGAGGACATCTGGCAGGCGAGCACCGACGACCAGCACTACACCGCAGCCAAGGGGACCACCTCTTCGCACCTGCTGACCCGGGTGCAGCCGGTGACGCCCATGATCAACCTGATGGACCCGCCCGAGCACACCACGCTGCGCACCAGCTTCGCGGGCTTCTTCCGGCCGGGCCGGGTGCGCAAGCTGGCGCCGCAAATCGAGCAGTTTGTGGAGGAGGCGTGGCGCGGCGTGGCCGACAAGGAGGTGGCGGACCTGTTCAACGACTTCGCCGCCCGGGTCTCCGTCAAGGTGGCCTGCCTGGCCAACGGCTTCCCGCTGGAAGACAGCGACTACTGCAACGACCTGGTCTGGCGCTTCTTCAAGCGCGACCCCGACACGGAAGGGATGACCGAAGACGGCCTGGCCGCCAGCCAGGAACTGGTCCAGTACTGCGGCGAGCTGGTGAAAAAGCGCCGCGCGAGTGGTGCCGACGGAGACAGCGTGCTGGACGTGGTGGCGAGCGTGGAGTTCGGCGGTCGCAAGTTCAACGAAGACGAAGCCGGCTCGCACCTCTCGATGCTGATCATCGGCGGCACCGAGACCTTCCCCAAAACCTTCGCCAGCACCGCGCACCGGCTCTGGCAGCACAAGGACCAGCGGGCCGAGTGCATCGAAGACCCGAAGCTGATACCCGACGCCTACGACGAAGTGCTGCGCTACGACATGCCCACCCAGTTCCTGATGCGCGTGGTGACAAAGGAACTGGAGATACACGGCAAGAAGCTGACGCCGGGCCAGCCGATCATGTTCCTGTACCCTTCGGCCAACCGCGACGAACGCGAGTTCCAGGAGCCCGATCGCTTCGACATCCACCGGCGCCCGGCCCGCATCCTCACCTTCGGCCACGGCATTCACGCCTGCATAGGCAGGCACTTCGCCAAGCTGGAAGGCAGGCTGTGCACGGAGAAGCTGCTCTCCGCCGCGCCCGACTACGAAGTGCTCGAGGACCAGCTTTCGCGCATCCAGACCGAATTCGTACAGGGCTGGGAGGCCATGCCCGCGCGCTTGCGGGCCTGACTCATAGCGCGCTCCCGGGCCACACTGCCGCTGCTGATCAGCGTCGTCGCCGTTGACCTGGTGGGCTTCGGCATCGTGGTGCCGGTGCTGCCCTACTGGGCGAAGGCGCTGAACGCGAGCGCTTTTGAACTGGGGCTGCTGATTTCCGGTTACGCAGCGGCGCAGTTTCTTTGCGCGCCGCTCTGGGGGCGGCTCTCGGACCGCGTCGGTCGGCGCCCCGTGATGCTGGTCACCATCGCGGGCACTTCGCTCTCCCTGCTCGCGCTGGGGCTCGCCGGCAGCCTCGCCGGCCTGTTCGCCGCGCGCTTCTGTGCGGGCGCCTTTTCCGCCAATGTCAGCGTGGCCTCCGCTTACATCGGCGATGTCACCACGCCGGAAGAACGCACCGTGTGGATGGGACGGATGGGCGCCTGCTTTGCAATCGGCTTCACCCTGGGGCCTGCGCTGGGCGGTCCGCTGGGAAGCATCTCCTACGAAACGCCCATGTTCTTCGCCGCGGGGCTGGCCGCGGCGAACCTGGCGCTGGCAGCCTTCGTGCTGCGGGAGCCGATGCGGAGTGGTGTGGGCGCAGCGCAGGGTGGCGAGTACGCAATCGGCGGCAGCTCAACAACGCCGGGCGCGGGCGGTGCGGCGGATGTGGGCGCGGGAGGCGCAACGGCAGATGCAGCGGCGGGTGTGGGTGCGGGAGGCGCAACGGGCGCATCGGCGAACGCGATGTCGGGCGGGGCCGGCGCGCCGGTGCGCAGCGGGCTTGGCGGCCTCATGCAAAACCGGGTGCTGATGCGTCTCTGCATCGCCTACCTGGTCTTTTCCCTCGCCATCACCCAGCTCGAAAGCATGTTCCAGTACCTGGTCATCGACCTGTTCGACTGGAGCCTGCTGCAGGTGTCCCTGGTCCTGGTGCTGATGGCCGTCTGGACGGGCGGCATACAGGGCGGCGCCATGAGGCAGCTTTCCAAACGCTATGCAGAGCGCGGCCTGGTGCTGAGCGGCGCGCTGCTGCTCGCCGCGGGCTTCGTGCTGCTGCCGCTGGCGCCGGGCGCCGTGCCGGGTTTCATGCTGCTGCTGGCAGTGCTCGGCGCCGGCCGCGGCATCGCGCAGCCCGCGCTGATGGGCATGGCCTCGCAGCACGCCGACCCGGCCCGGCTCGGCGCCGCCATGGGCGTCTTCCAATCCAGCGCCTCGCTGGCGCGCGTATTCGGCCCCGCCGCCGCAGGCCGCCTGTTCGACATCGCGCCTGCACTGCCCTTCTGGCTGGCCGGGGTGTTGATGCTGATCGTGGCCTACCTGGCGCGCGCGCTGCCCGGACGCAGCGCACTTCCCGGCGCGGGTGCAAAGCCGTGAGCGCCGCCCGCGCAATTCGACCGGACAGCCCGTACTCGGTGTACGTGCTGATCGTCCTTTTGATCATCTACATCCTGAACTTTGTGGACAGGCAAATTCTGGCGCTGGCCGCCGTGGACGTGCGCCGGGAGCTGGAACTCAGCAACACCCAGATGGGCCTGCTGCTCGGCCCCCTGTTCGTGTTGTTCTACACGCTGGCGGGCGTACCCATTGCGCGGTTGGCCGACGCGACCTCGCGCCGCAGCGTGCTTGCAGTCGGCCTGACACTGTGGAGCCTGATGACCGCAGCCTGCGGCGCAGCCGGCAACTTCGTAACACTCGCGCTGGCGCGTTTCGGCATGGGCATCGGCGAAGCGGCGGGCACACCGCCCTCGCACTCGCTCATCTCCGACTACTTTTCGCCGGGGCGCCGGGCCACGGCACTTGCAGTCTATGGCCTCGGCATCTTCGCCGGCGCGGGCTTCGGCTTCGTGCTGGGCGGCATCATCCTGGAAGCCTGGGGCTGGCGCAGCGCATTCTACGCCGCCGGCCTGGCGGGCCTGCCCGTGGCGCTGCTGCTGATGCTGACCGTGCGCGAGCCGCCGGCGGGCGTCAGCGAACAGAGCGAAGACAGCGGCGAAGGCATCAGCATGATGCTGGTGCTGCGTCGCCTCGCGCACACCGCCAGTTTTCGAACGCTGATGGCCGCCGCGGCATGCCAGGCCTTCCTCGGTTACACCGTGCTCTCCTGGGGCGTCACCTTCCTGCGCGAAAGCTTCGGCATCGGCGGCGCCGAAGCGGGCCTGCGCTTCGGCATCTTCACCGCGCTCTCGGGAGCCGTCGGCGTAACGCTCGGCGGGGCGCTGGCGGACCGGCTGGCGCGCCGCAGCCCGCGCGGTTACATGACGCTCTCCGCCTGGAGTTCGGCGCTGGCCCTGCCCTTTGCGCTCGGCTTTGCCTGGAGCCGCGACCTCGACCTTGCAATGTGGTCCTTCGCGGTGTTCTACCTGCTGAACAACATGTACGTAAGCTCGCTGTGGACCACGGTGCAGAACCTGGTGCGCCCGCGCATGCGCGCCACCGCCTCCGCGCTGCAGCTCGCCATCCTCAACATCGCGGGCCTCGGGGTGGGGCCCCTGGCCGCGGGCATCGCGCTGGACCTGCTGGAGCCCCGCATCGGCAAAGACGCCTGGCGCGTCACCTTCACCTTCGCCGCGCTGATAGGAGTGTGCGCCGTCTTCTTCTTCCTGCGCTGCGGCCGCACGCTGGCGAGAGACATGGAAGCGGCGCGTGATTTGTAAACGGACGGGGGCGGGCGGCGCCCCGGGCGGCTGATCGAAACGCCGCCTGGGCGCTGTCGCTACCTTGCGGCTACGTGCAACAGCGGGCGCCTTGCCACCGGATGTGACGCCCCGAAGCCTGTTTGCCGGCGCCATAACGGGCCGGGGCCTGAGCCGGCATCGGCGCCTCAGCTATCGAAATCCAGCCTCCAGATGTGAACAGCGCGCCTGGCCATTTCGGCTTGGCGGTCGACGATCACCTCGGGGACCCAGTTCACGTTGCCAATGCCGGAGCTCAGCAGGTATTCGCTGCCGGACAGAAGCTCCCGCTTTTGGGGAAAATCCAGATTGCCCGCCTTCCTGTTGTCCGACCCGGACAGCAGGGTCATGTTGCCCAGTCGGTAAACATACTCGTCGTACCAGGCGCCGAATTCCTCTGTCTCGATTTTCGGAGGATTCACCGGAAGCACGTGCTCGAGCGTTCCGGTATCCGTATCGATATCGACGGGAGAAACGCCCGGCACGTCGGACCTTTTGCGAAGATCGTTCTCCAGCTCGTAAAGAACGTAGCGGGCATGCCGGTCGTTTCTGAACCTCGCGGACGAGAAGTTTTGCTCGAAAATCTCGTCATCGACATACGCCTCCTTCAGTACCCGGAAGGCCTGGCCCGGCGTCTCCGCTATCTTTTTCGTGATCGCAACCGCCGCCTCGTTGTACGCCCTTTCCAGCGGGTTGCCGCCCAGTCCGGATATCACGAGGTGTCGAAACGCGACGACAAAGGATATCCTGAGAATGTCCCGGAAATCGTTTGAAAGCCTCTCGCCTCCGAAGTGATGGTACGCGGCCAGCAAGAGGGGAAGGGCCTGCCTGACATCGAACAGGCGCAGCGCCCGGATATACTTCCGGATCTCCTGGTTTCCGTTCCAGTGAGGGTCACGGGGCATGCGGAGCATCGCATAAACCTTGGCGTCCTGCTCCAGGTCATCCATCAGGCGAGATACGTCTTCCATCTCTTTCACTTCTTCGCGAACCGCCTTGAACAGTCGCACCGGGCGAACGAAGGCGCGTCGCGAGTTCAACTGGTGACGGAGAAATTCCGGCATGTGCTTGATTCCGACCGAGTCGGAAATTATTCCCCATTGCCGATTGAGCGAATCTTGCTCGACATTTACCCGAAAAAAGCTGAACAGGTAGTTCTTCAACAGGTCCGTGGGCGTCAACTCAACGCCGCGGGCATTCAGGGTCTCGAACACCGTGTATGCAGTCAATTCATCTTTAACGATGATGCGAAGAAAAATCAGCCTTTTTCTCAGGACATCCTGAAGAAAGGAAGCCAGCTTGCCGCCATCCGACACCAGGTTCGTCTCGTCCCCCAGTTTCTCTCTGAAGTACTGGTATGCGCCGTATAGCAACCGATTTGATCCCCTCAATGTCCCGACGCTCTCCTGTTCTCTGAGCTGAAGTAGATGCAGACAATAAAAGTAATCGTCATTGGAATTGAGCGTCAGCTTGTTTGAGTAGTAAAGTGAATCGAATTCTTTCCCCCCGAGATACGCGTTGCGAATCAGCTCGTAGCGCTCTGCATTTTCTCCCGTGCAAATTCCATCATCCTGCAACTTCTTGATCCAGTACAGGGCGGCCAGCACAAACAGGCTGAGCGTCGCGAACCGTTGCTGCCCGTCGATAACTTCAAACTCGTCATCTCCATCGGGGATTTCCCTGAGCACAATGGCGCCCATGTAATGCGGATTCGCCATATCCGTGCCCGGGCGGATGTCCTCCCAGAGATCTTCCCAGTTGTCCTCACCCCACGAGTAATCCCGTTGAAAGGGAGGAACACGATACTTCTGACCGTTTGCAAGAAGTTCCTGAAAGCTGGCGGTGTTCGCATCAAGCAGACTTGTCTTGGCCATCGCTTTCTCCTGTGCTTGGGTCATCAACAGACGGGGCCGACCGCCGTTTGGGAAGGCCGCCGCCGCCATCTCAGACGGCCATCATTGTAGCACATCGCCCGGGGCCGGTTGCCGGCCCAAAACCGGGCCGGGGCCAGACCTGGGCCAACCCCATGCACCGCCTCCGGGACGCGGCCCCCTGCCACCCGGCGCAGACGCCCCTGGGGCCCCAGCGCCAGTCCAAATTCGGAGACTTGCCCGGGTCTCGCCTTGGCCGCCCGCCTCGGGGCTCCCGGCGCCCGCCCGCACCCGGATGAAGCCCCCCGCCTCAGGGCGTCCGGCGGCCCTTCGTCGCGCCCTTCGCCCCCGGCTCGCCCAGCAGCCAGCCCGAGGGATGCGCCTCTTTCGGAAAGAGCCGGTTTTGCCAGCGCTGCATGCCCGCTATCCAGCGGTCCACACCGCCCGCCTTGCGCTTCACGTACTCTTCCACCTCCGGATGCGGCAGCACCCAGAAGCGCTCTTCGGCCAGCGCTTCCATCACCACATCCGCCACCTGTTCGGGCGAAAGCACGCCGTCCGCAGAAGCCACACCGGGGTTGTTTTCGCCGGCCGACATCTGCTCGCGGCTCGGGCTGTTCGCCTCGATGTTGGTCGCCACCGCCTGCGGACACAGCACGGAAACCCGTATGCCCTGCTCGCCGTGCGTGATGGCAAGCCACTCCGCCAGCGCC
>CAZJXU010000285.1:0-2440 GCA_964550095.1 uncultured Spirochaetales bacterium
TGGTCCGCCACGCGCCATCCCGTGGCCCGGGCGCTCATGCGCGATCGGCGGGCAATCCCCATCGAGCTGGCCTGGATCGCCTGCGGCGCGTGGTTCGTGATGGATGCGATTGAAGCGCTCGCGCAAAGCGGGAACGGGGACGGGAACAATGCCGGGGCGGAAAACAGCGACGGCGACGGAAGTGGGGTCAGGGCCGGAAACGAAAACGGGGCGGCAGGATGAACGCGCGGCGCATGCTCATCCCCGGCCTGGCCGCAGCCGGCGGACTCGCACTGTTCGCCGCGTGTCTGCTCGGCGAAACCTCGCTGCCAATGAGCCGCGTGCTGGCCGCGCTGCTGGGCGGCGCCGAACCGGGAGACCGCATCGTGGTCTGGTCCATCCGCCTGCCCCGTGCGCTGGCGGCATTCCTGGTGGGCGCGGCGCTGGGCGCGAGCGGTGCCGCATTCCAGGGCCTGCTGCGCAACCCGCTGGCCGAGCCGGGCGTGCTGGGCGTTTCGGCCTCGGCCTCCCTGACTGCAACCTTCACCATCTACTACGGCCTGGTCGCGCTCTCGCCCTGGGCATTGCCGGTGGGCGCCATCGTCGGCGCACTGGCCGCCACGGCCCTGATTGCACTGGCCGCTATGCGCACGCACTCCGTGGTTACGCTGATCCTGGTCGGCGTGGGCCTTTCGAGTTTCACCGGCGCGGCCATGAGCCTGCTGCTCAACCTGGCCCCGAACCCCTTCTACCTGTCCGACATGATCAACTGGATGCTGGGCTCGGTGGCCAATCGCAGCTTCGAAGACATTGCACTCGCGGCGCCCTTCATGGCGCTCGGGATGGCCGTGCTGTTCGCCGTGCGGCGCGGGCTCTCGGCCCTGACTCTTGGCGAAGAGGCAGCGAGCGGAGTCGGCCTCGACCTGCGCCGCCAGCGCCTGGCCACGGTGCTGGGCGCGGGGCTCGCCACCGGCGCGTCTGTAGCGCTGGCCGGCGCGATCGGTTTCGTCGGCATCGTCGCGCCGCACATCGTGCGGCCTTTTGTCGACCACGACCCGGCGCGTTCCCTGGCGCCGTCTGCGCTTCTGGCCGGGGTGATCCTGGTGGTCGCCGATATATGCGTGCGCCTGCTGCCGACCACAAACGAACTCAAGCTCGGCGTGGTCGCGGCCCTGATCGGCGCGCCGGCTTTTGTCTGGATAGCCATGCGGAGGCGCTCGCTGGGCGATGACTGAACTCGTCGCAACCGACCTGACAGTTAAAGCGGGGAGCGCCGTGCTGGTCCGTGGCGCGAGCTTTCGCCTGGCCCCCGGCGAGCTGGTCCTCCTGCTCGGCCCGAACGGCGCGGGCAAGACCAGCCTGCTGCGCGCGGCGCTCGGCTTGGCGCGCGCTGCGGGCGGCAGCGCCACACTCGGCGGCATCGAGAGCGCCGCGCTGTCCGCCGCTCTGCGCGCGCGACGCGTTTCCTACCTGCCGCAAGTTCGCCCGCTCGCCTGGCCGAGCCTGGTGCGCGACGTGGTGGCGCTGGGACGCTTCGCACACGGCGCGGCGCTGGGGCGGTTGCGGGGCGAAGACGCCGCGGCGGTGGAACGCGCGCTGCACGCGTGCGACCTCGAACAGCTCGCGCAGCGCCGCACCGACACGCTCTCCGGGGGAGAGCTGGCCCGCGTTCACTGCGCACGCGCCTTTGCCGCAGAAGCGCCCTTGCTGATCGCGGACGAACCGGTGGCGGCCCTCGACCCGCGTCACCAGTTCCGGATTATGAGTCTGGTCGATGCTTTCGTGAAGCGGGGCGGCGGCGCCCTGGTGGTACTGCACGATGTTTCTTTGGCCGCGCGTTACGCACAGCGGCTGATCTGGATGAAGGAGGGCCGCATCTTGGCCGACGGACCGCCCGCCGAGACCCTGACTGCGGAACGCCTGGAGATGGTGTACGGCGTGCGCGCCCGGGTCGCCGGCGCATCGGTCGCCATCGAAGGGGCGCTGTGAAAACGCGTGCGCTGGGCTGGACCATGTCGGCGTAGTGATCCGGGGCCGCGGGATGATGGGCGGCGGGGCCGGGGCGGAATGCGGTATGATTGACGGGGCCTCCTCGCGGGGGGAGGCCGGCGAACCAAGGAGAAAGCGATGATGACGAGTGTTCCGAACTATAGAGAACTTTTGCGACCGACTCTGGAAGTGCTCAAAAAGATGGGCGGCTCGGCTTCCAACCGGGAGTTGAGCGAAGGTCTTGCCGATGAACTCGACCTGAGTGAAGAAGCTGCGAGTGAACTCCATCAATCCGGTCCCCAGACAAAGCTGGAATACAACGCCGCCTGGGCCAGAACACATTTGAAAAACATAGGGGCGGTCAACAACTCTTCTCGTGGTGTATGGACGCTCACCGAAAAAGGACAAACGATAACCGATGAGGAAATAAAAGGAACAAGATATCCAAGTCCGGATCCGCGACCAAATGGCG
>CAZJXU010000286.1:0-3910 GCA_964550095.1 uncultured Spirochaetales bacterium
CAATTCGGCGTTGAAAAAGTGCTCCGTGGTGCGCGCCTTCACCATCTCCAAATCCCCCGGAAACGGCGGCAATTGCGCCGGCCCGTCATGACATGTCGTCTCCGGGAGCGAGCAGGATTCACTCGTTCATCCCGAGGCAAGGTTCTCTTGCAGGCAGTGGGGGGATATGCACACCATAGCGGAGCGCGGGCGTCCGTGTGGTGCTGCCTTGTCAACACCCGTATCGGCCGCGAATCACCAGGCAATTCCGCACGGCTGCCGCGATTCGACCGCCAGGCCCAATTTCGGGAGTCCGGCGCTTGTACAGCCTCAGTACGCATAAGCGAAAATAAAGCGAAATTCAGCCCCCTTGTCAAGCCCTGTCAAAGCCCCGCCCCTGCGGTTTTTCGGGGGCTTGCGACCGCGCCAGGCGCCAACGGCTTCGGGGCAACCTCGCGCCGCCTCTGTCTTGCCGGGGGCTGGCATCGAACACAACCATGGCGGACTTTCAGGTATCCATGTCCTACGCCCGCCGCCGCCCCTACGGCGCGCGACCGTAGTCGTCTTCGATGCGCACCACGTCGTCCAGTTCCGGTGTGGAGACCTCGACCAGCTCCACCCGCTCGTCGCCCGCGCCGAAGCGGTGCGCCCGGCCTGCCGGGATGTGCAGGTGTTCGCCCGGCGCCAGATCGGCACTGCCCATTCGGCCCTCTGCGTCTTCCAGCTCCAGGCGCAGGCGCCCCCGTACCACGTAGATGCTTTCCTCTTTGCGCAGGTGCTTTTGCAAAGAGAGGCGCTTGCCGGCTTCAATCACCAGCAGCTTGCCGACGTAGCTGTCGGTGTGCGCCCAGATGATTTCGTAGCCCCAGGGCTTTTCGATGCGTCGTTCGCTGTGGCTCATGATAGGGACGTTGATTTTAGCAACCGCGCGCCCAGCTCAGCTCGCATCAAACGCGCCCTCCCGTGATCGCACTCAGCCCGCATCGAAGGCGCCTTCCCGTGACCGCACTCAGCCCGCATCGAAGGCGCCTTCCAGGTGGCGCAGCCGCCTGCCCTGGAACAGGACTCCCGGGTTCGAATCGCCCGGCGCGCCTGCGCCCGCGGGCTCCACCGTGATCACGTCAAAGCGCAGGCGTCCGGCCCGGCGCGGCGCATCCTGCGCGCTGAGCCAGGCGCGTGCGCCGCGCACCAGGCGCGCCTGCTTTTGGTGGTTCACGGCCTCTTCCGGCGCGCCGAAGCGGCGGCTCTGCCGCGTCTTGACTTCCGCGAAGACGAGCAGGCGGCCGCGCCGCGCGATAAGGTCGATTTCCACGCCGCCCGCCCGGGCGCCGCGCGCGAGAATGCGAAAGCCCTCGCGCTCCAGGTATTCCGCCGCCAGGCGTTCGCCTTCTTCGCCGAGGCGTCGGCGTTGATCGTTCATGGGCATTGCTTTTGTCTTCGGGCCAGGTGCGCCGCACAGCATAACAGATCGCTGCGCAGCGCGCTTTGGCCTGCGCAGCGCGCCGCTGGATGATTGTATGCGTCCAACCATACACCGGACGGGCCCCGGTCGACCGCGCCCGCGGCGCAGTTCGCCGCTGCGCCGCCCGCCGCTGCGGCCAACGCCGCCGCTCTCCGGTATCATCCACCTGATGGGCGCCCTGTACCTGGTCGCAACGCCGATCGGCAATCTCGAAGACATCACCCTGCGTGCGCTCCGCGTTCTGAGCGAGGCGGAGCTGGTGCTGGCCGAGGACACGCGTCGCACCCGCGTGTTGCTGCAGCGTTACAACATTGCGGCGACGCTGCGCTCCTTTCACGCCCGCAACGAAGCGTCCCGCGCCGAGGAAGCGCTGCGCCGGCTTGCGGCGGGCGAAGCGCTGGCGCTGGTTTCCGATGCCGGCACGCCGCTGCTCTCGGACCCGGGCGCGGCCCTGGTGCGGCGCGCCGCCGAGGCAGGACACCGGGTAACGCCTGTGCCCGGCGCATCGGCGCCGCTGGCCGCCCTGTGCGGCGCCGGGCTGCCCTTCACGGCCTTCACCTTTCACGGCTTTCTGCCCAGGAAGGCCGGCGCGCGGCGCAGGCTGTTGCAAAACCTGGCCGACAGGCCGGAAGCGCAGGTCTTTTTCGAATCGCCGCAGCGGCTCGGCGCCACCCTGGAAATGCTGGGGGAAGTGTTCGGCGAGCGCGCGCTATGTGTCGCCCGGGAACTCACCAAGGTGCACGAAGAGTTTGTGCGCGGCGATGCGGCGCGGCTTGCGCAGCATTTTTCCGAAGGCGTGCGCGGGGAGATCACCCTGGTCGTTGCCGGCGCCCCGCCGCGTGCTCCGGACGAAGAGGCGCTGCGCGAAGCGCTTCGCGCCCGCCTTGCAGCCGGCGCATCCGCCCGCGAAGCGGCGAGCGCGCTGCACCGGGAAAGCGGCGCGCCCCGTCGCATGCTGTACCAGTTGGCGCTGGCCGAGCGCGCTGCGCAGGCGGCGGATGGCGGGGATGGTGAAGATGTCGAACACGACGAAGGCGCTGAAGACGACGCGGAGTAGCCTCGGCCAAACAACGTGCGTGTTACCCGGCAGGCGGGGTCGGTACAACAGCAGCAGCGTGTGCGCGCCGGCTTCGTGTCGCATTCCGATTCGCCCCCACCGCGTTCGCTTTGCCGAGTTTGTTTCGCCCGGCCGCGCTCACACGTCTTCACCCCGCCGCGCCGCGTTCACTTCGCTTTGCCGAGTTCGTTTCACCCGGCCGCGCTCACACGTCTTCGCCCCGCCGCGCCGCGTTCACTTCGCTTTGCCGAGTTCGTTTCGCCCGGCCCGAGCCGCCCCGTGCACACGTTTTCGCTCGCCTCGCACCGCCCCGCGCACTCAGCGTTGTTTTTTCGCCCGACCGCACCGCCGCGTGCACACGTTTTTGCTCGCCTCGCATCGCCGCGCACTCAGCGCTTTTTCGCACCCGCCTTTTTCGCACCCGCCTTCTTTGCGCCCGTCTTTTTCTTCGCCCCGGGCCCACGCTTCAGCAGCGCATCCAGTTCGGCCTCGTCGATCACCTCGATTTCCAGCTCGAGAGCGCGTTTCAACTTGGCGCCCGCCGCTTCGCCCGCCACCACGTAGTCGGTCTTCTTCGAGACCGAGCCCGCCACCTTGCCGCCCGCGTCCTGGATGCGCGCCTTGGCCTCGCTGCGCGAAAGCGAGGGCAGGGTGCCCGTCAGCACGAAGGTCTTGCCCGAAAGCGGCGCCGCCCCGGCATCGGCCCCGTCGGCGCCGCCATCACCCCCGCCCGCACGCACGGCGCGCTTCTCCCAGCGCACGCCAAGCTGCTCAAGCCGCGCAAGGGTCTCCCTGTTCTCGGGCGTCTTGAAATACGCCTCCACCCGTTCTGCGATCACCGGGCCGATGCCGTCGATGGCCTCCAGTTCTTCCCGGCTCGCCCGCAGCAAAGGCTTGATGTCGCCGAAATGTCCGGCCAGCAGTTCCGCAGTATCCTCGCCGACTTCGGGAATGCCCAGCGCAATCAGCAGGCGCGGCAGGGTGGTTTGCCTGGCGCGCTCGATGGCCGCCACCAGGTTCTGCGCCGACTTCTCGCCCATGCGCGGCAGGGGCGAAATGTCCTCGGCCGAAAGTTCAAAAAGATCCGGCAGGCTGTTGATTTTCCCCGTGTCGATCAGCGCATCCACCAGTTTTTCGCCGAGGCCGTCCACGTCGAGCGCGCCCCGCCCGGCCAGGTGCAAAAGCCGGTTTTTCAGCTTGGCGGGGCAGTGCGCGTTCGGGCAGCGCACCGCCACCTCGCCCTCCGCGCGTTCGGCCTGCGTGTCGCACACCGGGCAGCGCTTCGGCAGCCGGAAGCGCTTCGCATTCGCTGGCCGCTTGCTCTTGATCACCTTCACCACCTGGGGGATCACGTCCCCCGCGCGCTGGATCACCACCGTGTCGCCCACGCGCACATCCTTGCGGTCTATCTC
>CAZJXU010000287.1:0-3217 GCA_964550095.1 uncultured Spirochaetales bacterium
TTCAAACTCGGCGCGCGCGGGGTAGTACTCGGGCAGCTCGCAGATGCGATCGTAGAGGGCCGAGCCCTTTTCGTCGTACAGGTACTTGCAGGGGAGTTCCTTGCTGCCGGCGCGCAGGCCCTGCAGGACATCCCGCAAAAAGTGTTCGTTCTTCGGCGCGTGGTCAACCACGGATATGGAGGTATCGCTCATGAGATTGAAATTCCGAATTGGATTAATCGAGGGGAGTGGGTCGGGCGGATGCTGCGCCGGGTGCGGCGGCGCCGGCGGAGGCGTGGGCGGCCCCGTGGCGGGGCGGCTTAGAAGTGCAGGAGTTCGGGCGTCCGGGTGGAAAGATCGAGGACGCCGATGCGGTTGTGACCGGCCATGATGCCCGCACATTCCCCGGGGTTGAAGACCAGGCAGCCCCCGCGCCGCTCGATGACGGTGCGGTGGTTGTGACCATGCAGCACGACGTCTTGTTTTGCAAGCCAGCGCTCCTGGATGTCCAGCGGGTCGTGCACCACCGAAAGGGAGCGCCCGCCGAGCTCCAGGTGCAAGGGCGGGTCGCTGAGCGCAATGCCGTGCTCGTCCGCCGCCGCCGCAAGCGAAGCGCGCTCGAGGTCGTTGTTGCCGTACACGCCCAGCACCGGCATGCGCAGGCGGCCGAGCAGCGCCACCACCTTGGCCTGGGTGATGTCGCCCGTGTGAATCACGCGCTCCACCCCGGTCTGGTTGAAGAGTTCCACAATGCGCTCGACATTGCGTAGCTGGTTGTGCGTGTCGCTGACGATTCCGATGCGCACGGCGTTTCCCCTGGTGTCCTGTTCCCGGGAGCCGGATCCCGGAGGCGCCACATCTTAGCGGGGCCGCGCGCGTAGTGCAAAATCACGCCCCAGGCAGCGTACGGGCGCCTGATTCGCTCGCGCCGGTATGGATGCGCGGCAGCCTGCTGGCCCGGGCGCTATCGCCACGCGCGCCATCCGGGGCGGATGCGGTATCATGCCCGGCGCACAGGCCCCGCGCCCGAAACAAGGAGACCCCACGTGGCTTACGAGACCATCGAGACCGAAATCCGGGACCGCATTCTGACCATCACCCTGAGCCGGGAAGAGCGCATGAACGCCTTCACCCTGCAGATGTCACATGAGCTGATCGAAGCGATTGACGAAGCGGACGCGAACGACGAGGTGCGGGCCGTCATCTTCACCGGCCGCGGGCGCGCCTATTGCGCGGGCGCCGACCTGGAACGCGGCGGGGCCACCTTTGATAGCCCGGACGCCGCCGCCGAGACGCTGCACCGGGACAGCGGCGGTTGCCTGACGCTTAGGCTCTACGACTGCCGCAAGCCCCTGGTGGCAGCCGTGAACGGCGCCGCGGTGGGAGTCGGCGCCACCATGCTGCTGCCGATGGACGTGCGCATCGCTTCTGAAAAGGCGCGCTTCGGCTTCGTGTTTTCGCGGCGCGGCATCGTGCCCGAAGCGGCCAGCTCCTGGTTCCTGCCGCGCGTCGTCGGCATCAACCGCGCCATGGAGTGGGTCGCCACCGGGCGCGTGTTTTCCGCGGCAGAGGCGCTGGAGGGCGGCCTGGTGTCCCGGGTGGTTTCCGCCGACGAACTGCTGGGCGAGGCGCGCCGCCTCGCCGCCGAGATTGCGGAAAACACCAGCGCGGTTTCTGTGTGCCTGGCCCGGCAGATGATGTGGAAAATGCTGGGCGCGCCGCACCCGATGCACGCGCACCGTCTCGACTCGCGCCTGATTGCGCAGATGGGCAAGAGCCCCGACGCCTACGAAGGCGTGCAGAGCTTCCTGGAGAAGCGGCCCGCGAAGTTTACGATGAGCGCGGCCAAGGACATCCCCGGGCCCTACCCCTGGTGGGACGAGCCGCCTTTCGAGGGGGAGTGATTGTTTTCCGCGCGTTACATGGCGCTGCGCGCCGCGCTGCTCGTCGCCTGCGCCGCCGCGCTTTCGGCCTGCGAGGTGGCGGAGCACAGCGAGAAGGTGCAGACCTTCCAGGTGCGGGGCGTCGTGCACGAGGTATCGCCCGAGCACGGCCACGCGATTGTCGAGCACGAGGACATCCCGGGTTTCATGCCCGCGATGACGATGAACTTTGACGTGCCGAACCCCGCGGTGCTCGGTCGCATGGCGGCGGGCCAGGAGGTGGCGTTCACCCTGGAAGTGCGCAGCCGCAGCTTTCGCATCACCGATGTGCGCGTGCTCGGGCAGTCCCCGGGCTTCGCCGGCGCCAGCGGCCTGTTGCCAGGGCCGCATGCAGACGCGCATTCAGGCGGGCACGCGGGCGCCGGGCTGGATGCCGGCGCATCGCCGCCCGCGGACTCTCCGGCCCCGCCTTTTGCATTGACCGACCAGGCCGGGCGCACGGTGCGCCTGGCAGACTTCGAAGGCCGCACGCTGCTGCTGGACTTCATCTACACCCATTGCCCCGGCCCTTGCCCCATCCTCACCGCGACGCATGCCGAAGTGCAGGCCGCACTGGCGCCGGAACTGCGCGAGCGCATTCACTTCGTTTCGATTTCACTCGACCCGGAGCGGGACACCCCGGCCGCGCTCTCCCGCTACGGCGAGCGTCACCGCGTGGACTTTGCCAACTGGAGTTTTCTGACCGGCGCACGCGATGCGCTCGAAGCCGCCTGGCAGGGCTACGGGGTGAGCGTCGGCCCGGGCGAAGGCGAGGAGATCGCCCACCTGGTCGCCAGTTTCCTGATCGATGGAAAGGGGCGCATTCGCCGCCGTTACCTGGGCCTCGAGCACAGCGTGAGCGCGCTGCGCGCGGACCTCGAGGCGCTGGCCGCGCCCTGAGCTTGACGCCGCCGGCCCGGCGCTGGCGCGTGCGCATGCGGAAGTGACGCCGGCTTGCTTGCGCGTGTGCAGCGCCGTCGGCAGGACCGTGCAAATGCCGCGCGGGCTCCGGTCTGAACGCGTGCGCGCCACATGTTTTCCGGCGGCGCCTGTTTTCTGGATCCGACGTGCGTAGCTGCGGCGCCGGCTTTCCTGCCACACCCGTTTCTGTATCCGACGTGCGTGGATACGGCGCCGGCTTTCCGCCGCCCCGCCCGGCTTCGGTTACTTCTTTCCCGTTTCGTCTTCTTTCCAGCCGCCGCCCGCGCCCTTCACCATGGCGAAGGGGCCCACCGGCCAGCGGAAGCAGTCCACCATGAGCTGGTTGACCTGCTCGTGCGAAGCGACCCCCTCCTGCACCACGCGCGAGGCTTCGC
>CAZJXU010000288.1:0-7133 GCA_964550095.1 uncultured Spirochaetales bacterium
GCCCACTTCGAGTTCGAGCGCGGGCGCGATGGCCGGGTCGGCGAGTACCGCCGTGATTTCCTGCCGAGCGCCCGCGATCTGCACGCCGTTTTTCACGAGCAGGTCCAGCATCGGTGTTTTGCGCAGCGCCTCTGCGTCGAACAGGCGCCCCACCCGCTCCGGCAAGTGCGTCACCAGGTAGGAAAAGGCGCCCTGGGCCAGGCTGCGGGTGCGAACGGCGTACTGCACGGGGGCGCCCTGCTCGATCTGCAGGGCTTCGGCGATGCGCCCTTCGGCGGGACGGTAATCGAATTCCAGGAGTTCGAGCCGGGTCTTTTGCCCCATCTCCTGCAGGTTGTGGAGCAGACTGTCGAAGCCGGTTTGCAGCGAAGGCAGCGGCGCCTCGAAGCGCACCACCGTGCCGAGACCCCGGCGGCGAGAGACCAGGCCGCGCTTGACCATTTCGTCGCAGGCGCGCTTCACGGTAATGCGCGAAACGCCGAAGCGCCGGCACAGCTCCGCCTCGCTGGGCAGGGTGCTGCCCCGCGGGTAGGCGCCGTCGAGAATGCGCTGGCAGAGCAGCAGGAACACCTGGTGGTAGAGGGGCACGGCCGCGGCGGGGTCCACCGCCGGGGTCTGCCCGGAGCCTTCACTGCCGCCTGCCATGCTGCGCCTCCCGCCTGCCCGGGACGCCCGGCCTGCGCCTTCGGGCGCCGGGCGTGGGCGCGCAATGATATAGCATTATGATATTCTGCGCCTTACGAGAGACGCACACAGGCAGGGAACACACACAGGCAGGAAACGGGGCATGGCGAGCACCCTCGCAGAAAAAATCATCGCCCGCGCCGCGGGCCGGGAGCGGGTCCGACCGGGAGAAACCGTGGTGTGCCGGGTGGACCTGGCCATGATCCACGATTCGGGCGGGCCCCGGCGCATCGCGCCCAAGCTGAAGGAACTGGGCGCTCCCGTGGCGGACCCGGAGCGGGTGGTCGTGGTCAGCGATCACTTCGTGCCCGCGGTGGACATCGAAAGCGCCCGCATCCTGAAGCTGACCCGCGACTGGGTGCGCGAAACGGGCGTCACAAAGTTCCACGACATGGAAGGCATTTGTCACGTGATCATGGCCGAGCAGGGTTACCTTTCGCCCGGCATGTTTGCGGCGGGGGGAGATTCGCATTCCACCACCGGCGGCGCTTTTGGCTGTTACATGGCGGGCTACGGCGCCACCGAGATGGCTGCCATCCTGGCCTCCGGCGAAACCTGGACCGTGGTACCGGAAACGCGGGTGGTGAAGCTGCGGGGCGCGTTCCCGAGCTTCGTGTGCGCCAAGGACGTCATGCTGAACTTGTGCGCCGAACTCGGCATGGAGCATTCCTTCGAGGTGATCGAGTTTCGCGGCGACACGGTGGACGCCATGAACATGTCCGAGCGCATGGTGCTTTGCAACATGGCGGCGGAGCTGGGCGCCGACTGCGGCATGATCGCCGCCGACGAAACCACCCTCGCGGCCCTGCGCGAAGCCGGCCGGCAGCCCGCAAAAGACGCCCTGCACTGGCGCTCGGATCCGGACGCCTCCGTGTGCGCGGAGCACACGCTGGACGTGGCGGCATTGGCGCCGCAGGTGGCCGCGCCCCACTCGCCGGCCAACAGCGTCCCGGTAGCAGAGCACGCGGGCACGCCCATTCAGCAGGCGTATATCGGGGCCTGCGTGGGCGCCAAGCTGGAAGATCTGCACAGCGCGGCGGAAGTGCTCCGGGGACGCCGGGTGGCGCCCGGTTGCCGCCTGCTGGTGGCCCCGGCCTCGCTGCAATGCACGCGCGCCGCGGCGGCGGACGGAACCCTGCAGGCGCTCACCGAGGCGGGCGCCATGCTGCTGCCCAGCGGTTGCGGCGCCTGCGCCGGGCTCGGCGCCGGCGTGCTGGCCGCCGGTGAAACCTGCATCTCTTCCACCAACCGCAATTTTCCGGGACGCATGGGCTCGCCCGAAGCCTGCGTGTACCTGGCGTCGCCCTACACGGTGGCGGCGTCGGCGCTGGCCGGCCGGGTATGCGACCCGCGCGAATACACGGCAGGGGCGCCGCACTGATGCAGATCTCGGGCAAAGCCTTCGTGTTCGGCGACCGGGTGGACACCGACGCCCTGGCCCCCGGCGCGTACATGAAACTTTCGGCGGAGGAGCGCGCGCGGCACTGCCTGGAAGCGCTCGACCCGAACTTCGCCGAAGCGGTGCAGCCGGGCGACGTTCTGGCCGCAGGCACAGGCTTCGGCATCGGCTCTTCGCGCGAGCAGGCGCCCGAGGCGCTGCGCACGCTGGGCGTGGGCGCGGTGGTGGCGCGTTCTTTCGCGCGCATCTTCTACCGCAACGCCGTCAACCTGGGCCTGCCCGTGCTGCATTGTGAACGGGCAATGGAAATTCGCGCAGGCGCGCATGTCGAAATCGACGTCGCGCGGGGCGAAGTGCGCAGCGAAGGGCGCATCCTGCCGTGTCGTCCGCTTCCCGAAGCGCTGCTGCACATCCTGCGAGACGGCGGACTCATCCCCCACCTGCGCAAGCGAAAGGAGTGAGGTCGGCCATGCAACAAAGTCTGCAGGATCTGCTCGCACGCCGGGTGCCGCTGCAGGCGCCCGGCGTCTATGATGCGCTGAGCGCACTGATGGTGCAGCAGGCGGGCTTCCCCTGCGCCTACCTCTCGGGCGCCTCGCTCTCCTACACCAGGCTGGGTCGGCCCGACGTCGGGCTGATTACGCTGAGCGAACTGGTCGATGCGCTGACGCGCATCCGCGAGCGCGTCTCGCTGCCGCTGGTGGTGGACGCCGACACCGGCTTTGGCAACCACCTCAACATGCAGCGCAGCGTGCGCATGCTGGAAAACGCCGGCGCCTCCGCCATCCAGGTGGAAGATCAGCAACTGCCCAAGCGCTGTGGACACATGGCGGGCAAAACCCTGGCCACCACCGAAGACATGCTGACGCGGCTGCAAGCGGCGCTCGATGCCCGCAAGCACGGCGCCCTGGTCGTGGCGCGCACCGACGCCATCGCCGTGGAGGGCATCGACGCCGCACTGGAGCGCGCCGGCCGCTACCTGGAAGCCGGCGCCGACCTGCTCTTCATCGAGGCGCCGCAGAGCCGGGAGGAGCTGGCGCGCATCGGCCGCGAGTTCGGCGACAAGGCGCCGCTGGTGGCCAACATGGTGGAGGGCGGCCGGACGCCTCCCCTGTCGGCTGCCGAACTCGGAGAGCTGGGCTACGCGCTGATCATCTACCCGGGCGCACTGGTGCGCAGTTTCATGTTCGCCGCCCGCGAGCTGCTGACCTGCCTGGCCAAGGAAGGCGCCACCTCGGCGCTGGCCGGGCGCATGCTCGACTTCGACGAACTCAACCGCACGCTGGGTCTCGAAGCGCTGCAGCAGCTGGACAGGCACTACGCCGGGCGCGGCGCGGGAGACGCGTGATGGAAGCCGCACTGCTGGCCGTGCTCAAGGGGCGCCTGGAACAGGTCGCCGACGAAATGGACGCCACGCTCTTTCGCAGCGCCTTCACCCCCACCATCGCCGAAGCCCACGACGCCTGCCACGGCCTGTACCACGCAAAGAGCGGCGCCACCCTGGTGCAGGGCAAGTCGGGCCTGCCGGTGTTCGTGGGCACCATGGCCTTTGCCGTGCGCGCGGTGATCGAGCGCTCGGCGGAAGGCGCGCCGCCCGCGCCCGGCGACACCTGGCTGTTCAACGATGCGTACGAAGGCGGAACCCACTTCAACGATTTCAAACTGGTGCGCCCGCACTTCCGCAAGGGCGAACTCTTTTGCTGGCTGGCATCCGTCGGACACTGGCACGATGTCGGGGGCGCCGTGCCCGGCAACTACAACCCTGCAGCCACCGAGTGCTTCCAGGAAGCCTTCGTGATGCCCCCGGTCAAGCTGATCGATGCGGGCGAGCTGAGGCGCGACATCATCGCCGTGGCGCAGGCCAACTCCAGGACGCCGACTTCCATTTACGGCGACCTCGAAGCGCAACTCGGCGCACTCGATCTCGGCGCGAAAAGGCTCGACGCCCTGCTCGACGAATACGGCGAAGACCTCGTGCGCACGGGCATGGACAAGCTGACCGAGAGCGCGGCGAAGATGATGCGCGCCCACATCAAGGGCTTGCCGGACGGCGTCTATTGCTGCGAAGACTTTCTCGACAACGACGGCATCAGCGACGAGCCGCTCAGTATCACGCTTCGCCTCGAGGTGCGGGGCGAGCGGCTCACGCTCGATTTCACGAAGAGCGCGGCGGCATGCGCCGGGCCGCTCAACATCGCGCACTCCACCCTGGTCGCGAGTTGTTACGTGGCGCTAAAGCACGTGTTTCCCGACGTGCCGGCCAACGCCGGCGTGCTCGACGCCGTCGAGATCCGCGTGCGCGAGGGCTCCCTGCTCGACGCAAGGCCGCCAAGGCCGGTGGGCGGCTACACCGAAACCATTCTGCGCGTGGTGGATGTCATCTTCCAGGCGCTGGCGCAGGCAGCGCCGGAGCGCAGTTACGGTTGTTCCTACGGCACCATCAACGCGCTCTCGCTGGCGGGAAAGCGCGAGGACGGCACGCGCTGGGTGATGTTTTCCTTTTTCGGCGGCGGGCTCGGCGCATCCGCGCACAGCGACGGACTGAACCACGGCAACGCGCCGATTTCGACCGCCACCATCCCGCCGCTGGAAATTCTGGAAGCGGCCTACCCGGTGGCCTTCACGCGCTTTGCGCTGCGCCCGGACAGCGGCGGCCCCGGCGAGCGGCGCGGCGGGCTGGGCGCCGTTTACGAAATAGAACTGTTGGCCGACGAAGCGCAGGCCTACCTGTTCGGCGAGCGCGGACGCTCCTCGCCCGGCGGCGTGGCGGGCGGCGCAGGCGGCGCGCGCAATGCATTCTTCTTTCCCGGCGAGGCGGGGCCCGAGGCGCCGCCGCTGACCTCCAAGGCGGCGGGCATCGAGCTGAAAGCGGGGCAGCGCATCCGCCTGGAAACCCCGGGCGGCGGCGGTCACGGCGAGGCCGCCGCGCGCGATCCCGGTGCAGTGCGCCGCGACATCGAACTCGGCTACGAGAGCCCCGCGCACAGCGCCCGCTGTTACCCGCACGCCGCAGGAAGCGCGCAGCAGGGCGCGAGCGATGCGGACCGTGCGGGCAATGCGAACGGCGCGGACAACGCGCAGGGCGCGGGCTGAACGCGAAGTGGCGAAACAGGGTCACATCTTTGCCGGGGTGGATGTCGGCGGCACCTACACCGACTTCTTTTTGCTGGACGAAAAAAGCGGCGCCGTCACCACGCTGAAGACGCCTTCGACCCGGGACGATCAATCGCGGGGCTTTCTCGAAGGTCTGCTGCAAGGCGCGAAGGACCCCGGCGCGCTCGCGCTGGTGGTGCACGGCACCACGGTCGGCACCAATGCGCTGCTCGAGCGCAAGGGCGCCAAGGCCGGCCTGCTGGCGAGCGAAGGCTTTCGCGACGTGCTGGAAATGCGACGCCGCGACCGGCCGCGCACCTGGGGCCTGGCCGGCGACTTCGAACCCGTGATCCCGCGCAACCTGCGCCTCGAAGTTCCCGAGCGCACGCTGGCCGACGGCAGCATACGCACGCCGCTGGACGAAGACGCGGTGCGCGCTGCTGGACGCGCACTGCCGGCTGCGGGCGTTCAGGCCATCGTGGTCGCCTTCATCAACGCCCACGCCAACCCGGCAAACGAGAGACGCGCGGTCGAAATTCTGCGCGACATGCTGCCCGGTGTGTATGTCAGCGCCGCCAGCGACATCCTGTGCGAGATCCGCGAATTCGAACGCACCTCCACCGCGGCGCTGAACGCCTACCTGCAACCGCCCGTCTCCGCCTACCTCGAAAGGCTCGCCGGCAAGCTCCGCGAAAGCGGCGCCGACGCGGAGCTTTTGATCGTGCAATCCAACGGCGGACTGATGACCGTGCCCGCCGCCTGCGAGCGTCCCGTGCGCACCGCGCTCTCCGGGCCGGCTGCAGGCGTGGTGGCGGCCGCCGAAATCGCCAGGCAGGCGGGCGTGGACGACGTGGTGACCTGCGACATGGGCGGCACCAGTTTCGACGTGTCGCTGGTCGCAGGCGGGCGCGCGGCCCTGGCCCCGCAAAGCAGCGTGGACTTCGGCATGGTGATTCGCGGCGCGATGGTGGAAGTCACCACGATCGGCGCGGGCGGCGGCTCGCTGGCCTCGGTGGACGCAGGCGGCATGCTCTGCGTGGGTCCGGAATCCGCGGGCTCGCAGCCGGGGCCGGCCTGTTACGCCCTGGGCGGCACGAAGCCCACTGTTACCGACGCCAACCTGGCGCTCGGCCGCATCGACGCGCGCGCGCCCATCGGCGATCGCCTGGAAACACTGGACGCGGCAGCGGCGCGCCGCGCGCTCGAAACCCACGTGGCCGGGCCGCTCTCGCTCGGCATCGACGAAGCGGCCCAGGCCGTGCTGCGCGTGGCGGCGGCGCACATGGCCGGCGCGCTGCGGCTGGTGTCGATTGAACGCGGCTACGACCCGGCCAGGTTCGTCGCCATGACCTTCGGCGGCGGCGGCGGGCTGTTCGCCGGCGCGCTGCTTCGCGAAGTGGGGCTGAAGCGCGTGCTGGTACCGCGCTACCCGGGCGTGATCAGCGCGCTCGGCTGCGTGATCGCCGACATGCGCCACGACTTCGTGGAGACCATCGGCTGCGAGCTGGACGCACTCGACGCGGCGGACCTGCTCGGGCGCATTCAGGCGATCGGCGCCCGGGGCGACGAGATGCTGGACGCCTCCTCGGCGCTGATCCAAAGCCGCTCCCGGCGCTTCGAACTCGACATGTCCTACCTCGGGCAAACCCACACCCTGGCCGTGCCGCTTCCCGAGGGCGTGGAAAAGTGGAAGCGACTGGACGGCGAAGTGATCCGCAGCGCCTTCGAAGCAAGCTACCGGGCCGCGTACGGTCGCCGGCTCGAAGGCATCGGCATTCGCATCCTCAACGTGCGCGGCGCCGTGATCGGACACAGGCCGGCCTTCGACATGGGCCTGCTCAAACCCCCGGCGCACGCAAGCCTGGAAGAGGCGCGGCGCGGCACGCGGCCGGTTTACGTCGATGGCAAGTGGATGGAGGCCGAAATTTTCTCGCGCCTCGAGTTGCCGGTGGGCGCT
>CAZJXU010000289.1:0-8692 GCA_964550095.1 uncultured Spirochaetales bacterium
GGGGTCGCCCTCCAGGATGCCGCCCTCGATGTAGTCCGGCAAAAACTTCCCGGCGTCGTCGCGCGAGAGGGCGTAGCCGGTCTGGGTGAGGTCGTTGGTGCCGAAGGAGAAGAAGTCCGCGTAGCCCGCGATGCGGTCTGCTGTGAGCGCAGCGCGCGGCACCTCGATCATGGCGCCGATAAGAGGCTTCACGCGCAGGCCCGGGCGCGCATCGAGCACGGCGCGCACTTCGCGCTCGACCAGCTCGCGCAGGCGCTGCAGCTCGCCCACATGCGCAATCAGGGGCAGCATGATTTCCGGCTGAACGCGCGCGCCCGCAGCCGCCGTGTTGCAGGCCGCCTCGCATATCGCGCGCACCTGCATCGCGTAAATTTCAGGGAAGGTGATGCCGATGCGGCAGCCCCGGTGCCCGAGCATCGGGTTCCACTCCTTCAGCTCTTCGACCTTGGCGCGCAATGAACCGGCATCGAAGCCGAGCGACTCCGCCACCGCGCGCAGTTCTTCGTCGCCGTGGGGCAGGAACTCGTGGAGCGGCGGGTCGAGCAGGCGCACGGTGACGGGCAGGCCCGACATGGCCTTGAAGATCTCTTCGAAGTCGCCGCGCTGCATGGGCAGGAGCTTTTCGACGGCGCGGGCGCGGGCGGCCGCATCCTCGGCCAGGATCATTTCGCGCACGGCGAGCATCCGGTCCGGCTCGAAAAACATGTGTTCGGTGCGGCACAGGCCGATGCCCTCGGCGCCGAATTCGCGCGCCACCCTGGCGTCGCCGGGGGTGTCGGCGTTGCTGCGCACCTTCATGCGGCGGATGCGGTCGGCCCAGCGCATCAGTTCCCCGAAGGCCGGGCCGAGTTCGGGCTTGATGGTGGGCGCCTCGCCGCGGATCACCTGCCCGGTACCGCCGTCCAGCGTGATCGTCTCGCCGGCGGGGTAGCGCCGGCCCTCTATGGTCATCACCTTTTCGTCATAGTCGATGCGGATCTGCCCGCAGCCGGTCACGCAGCACTTGCCCATGCCGCGCGCCACCACCGCCGCGTGGGAGGTCATGCCGCCGCGCGCGGTCAGGATGCCCTCCGCCGCGTGCATGCCGTGGATGTCGTCCGGCGAGGTTTCGTTGCGCACCAGGATCACCTTCTCGCCGCTCTTGGAGCGGGCCTCGGCTTCGTCGGCGGAAAACACGATGCGGCCCACCGCCGCGCCGGGCGAGGCCGGCAGGCCCACGGCGATGACATCGCGCGGGGCGTCCGGGTCGAGCCCCGGGTGCAAAAGCTGCTCCAGGCGCTCGGGCTCCACCCGGCACACCGCTTCTTCACGGGTGATCAGGCGCTCCTTGGCCATGTCCACGGCGATCTTCACTGCAGCCTGCGTGGTGCGCTTGCCGCGCCGCGTTTGCAGCATCCACAGCTTGCCGCGCTGGATGGTGAACTCGATGTCCTGCATGTCGCGGTAATGCTTTTCCAGCCGCTTTTCGATGCGCTCCAGTTCCTTGTAGGCGCGCGGCATTTCTTCTTCCAGGGTGGGCATGGCGTCAGCGTCCGGCCCCGCGCCTGCCCGGTTGATGGGCTGCGGCGTGCGGATGCCCGCCACCACGTCTTCACCCTGGGCGTTCTTCAGGTATTCGCCGTAGAAGCGCCTGGCGCCGGTGGAAGGGTCGCGCGTGAATGCCACGCCGGTGGCGCAGTCGTCGCCCATGTTGCCGAACACCATCGCCTGCACGTTGACCGCGGTGCCCCACTCGTCGGGGATGCGCTCGATGCGGCGGTAGCGCACGGCGCGCTCGTTGTTCCAGGAGCGGAACACTGCAGCGACGGCGCCCCAGAGCTGTTCGTGCGGGTCCTGGGGGAAGGGCTTGCCGCTGTACTCCTGAACGATCTCCCGGTAGTCTGCCACCAGGCCCTGGAAATCTTCGGCGCTGAGTTCGGTGTCCAGCGAAACGCCGCGCGCGTCTTTCAGTTCTTCCAGGTGCAGCTCGAAACGGTCCAGGGGGATCTCCAGAACCACGTCGCTGTACATCTGGATGAAGCGGCGGTAGCTGTCGTAGGCGAAACGCGCGCCGGCCAAATCGGCCAGCCCTTGCACGGCCGCTTCGCTGAGCCCCAGGTTCAGCACCGTGTCCATCATGCCGGGCATGGAGGCGCGCGCGCCCGAGCGCACCGACACCAGCAGCGGGTTTTTCGGGTCGCCCAGCCGTGCGCCCATCACCCGCTCGACCCGCGCCAGCGCCGCCAGCGTCTGCTTTTTGACCTGCGGCGGAATGCGGCCTTGCGCGCTGAACTCGGCGCACACCGTCGTCGAAAGGGTGAAGCCGGGGGGGACGGGCACGCCCAGCCGCGTCATTTCCGCCAGGTTGGCGCCCTTGCCGCCCAGCAGCTCCTGCATTTCGGCGCGGCCCTCGGCGCGGCCGTTGCCGAAGAAGAACACCTTGCGTTCGGCGCGCGCGGCGGCGCCCTGCTTCGTCGCGGGCTTTTTCGCGGTCGCCTTGCTTTTTCCGGACGCGCCTTTCTGCACGGGGCTGTGCTTCGTAGCGGGCTTTTTCGCGGCGGGCTTGCCGGATGCGGTTTTTCCGACGGTGGCTTTGCGAGGCGCGGCCTTGCCCATGCCGGACGCGGTTTTACCGTCGGTGGCTTTGCGGGACGCGGCCTTGCCCATGCCTGATGCGGTTTTCTGCGCGGCGGACTTTCCGGCGACCGCCCTGCCCTTTCCGGACGCCGCCTTGCCCGTGCCGCGTGCAGGTTTCTGCGCGGCCGCCTTGCGCGCACCCGGGGCGCCTGCGCTTTGTTTGCCGGTGCTCACGAACTCTCCTCCAGTCGGCCCTGCAGGTACCCGCGCAGCCCGTCCATGGAAACACGTTCCTGCTGCATGCTGTCGCGCTCGCGCACCGTCACCTTTTCGTCATCGGCGGATTCAAAGTCGTAGGTCACGCAAAAGGGCGTGCCCACCTCGTCCTGCCTGCGGTAGCGACGGCCGATGTTGCCGGAATCGTCGTAAAAGACGTTGGCTATGCGCCGCAAGTCGGCGGCGACGTTGCGGGCCGGCTCGGCCAGTTTTTTGGAAAGGGGCAGCACTGCAACCTGGATCGGGGCCAGCGCAGGCGAGATGCCCAGCACCGTGCGCTGTTCGCCGGAGACTTCTTCTTCCCGGTAGCCGTTGCACAGCAGCGCCAGCACGGTGCGGTCGATGCCGATCGAGGTCTCAATCACGGCGGGCGTGTAACGCGCTTTGCTCGCTTCGTCGAACTCGGAGAGGTCCTTGCCCGAAAACTCCGAGTGCCTGGCGAGGTCGTACTGGCCGCGGTCGTGAATGCCTTCGATTTCCTGCCAGCCGAAGGGGAACAGGTACTCCACGTCCAGCGCGGCGCGGGCATAGTGCGCGAGTTCGTCCTTTTCGTGCGGGCGCAGGCGCAGCTTCGCCTCGCCGAAGCCGAGCCCCTTGTGAAAGGCGATGCGCTGTTCTTTCCAGTATTCGAACCACTTTTCGCCTTCGTCCGGGTGACAGAAAAACTCCAGCTCCGCCTGTTCGAACTCGCGCGAACGAAAGGTGAAGTTGCGCGGGTTGATTTCGTTGCGAAAGGCCTTGCCCACCTGGGCGATGCCGAAGGGAACCTTTTGCCGCGCTGCATCGCGCACCCGCTTGAAGCCGGTGAAGATAGAGGCGCAGGTTTCGGCGCGCAGCCAGGCCTGTGCTGCAGTGCCCTGCTCGGCCCCGATGCGGGTGCCCAGCATCAGGTTGAACTCGCGCGCGGAGGTCAGCTCGTGGGCGCCGCCCTCGCCTTCCGTGCAGGGGGGCGCGCCGTCAAGCTGATCCGCCCGGAAGCGCTTTTTGCAAAGCCTGCAATCGACCATCGGGTCGCTGAAGCTCTCCACGTGCCCGGAGGCCTCCCAGGTGCGCGGGTGGGTGATGATGGACGAGTCGATGCCCTCCACGTCTTCGCGTTCCCGCACCACGCGGCGCCACCAGGCGGCCTTCAGGTTGTTCTTCAGCTCGACCCCGAGCGGCCCGTAGTCCCAAAAGCCGTTCAGCCCCCCGTAGATCTCCCCGCTCTGGTAGATGAAGCCCCGGCGGGCGCACAGCGAAACCAGGTTCTCCATGCTGAATTCGGATGCGGCGGGGGGCATGGGGCCTCGCTGTGCGGTGGCGGTGTTGGGGGATGGTGCGACGGGCCGGCCGCCTGCTCCGACAGGTAGTGACGATACCGGCGCCCGCAGGCTGCTGCCGGGCCCGGGCGATACGGGCGGTCGCCGGCGCCTTTCGGCGGCGGGCTGACCTGATGGGCGTGAGGATACGGGCGGCGGCCCGATTTATCAACGCGGGCCCGGGGGCGCCGGACGCGGCCTGCGGCCCGCCCCGCCGGTTGACGAGGCATCATCCAGGTAGCGCTCGCTGTGCAGGGGCGGGCCGACGTGGAAGCGCAAAAAGCGCCACAGCAGTTCCCGGGCCTCGCGCACCGCGCTGGGCGTGAGCGCCAGGCGGCCCAGCTTTGAGAGGTCGAAGCGCAGGGCGCCGTCCAGGGCGCGCAGCGTGCCCAGGTGAAGCTGCAGGCCGGGGGGGCCCGGCGGTTTCGGACACAGGCGACAGCAGGGGCCGCCGTCCTCGATGCGAAACCCGATGCGGGGGCCGTCTGCCCGGGTCAGTTCCCGGTTGCAAAGCACGCAGTTCAGCAGGCCGGGGCGCAGGCCCAGCGCGTCCAGCGTGCGAAACTCCAGGAGGGGCCGCAGCCCCTCGCCCAGGGCCGCGCCGTCCAGCCAGGCGAGTGCAGCCAGCACAAAGCGAAACAGCTTCGCGCGCTCGCTGCGCGCCCCGCCCTCCGGGGCCAGGCGGTCGATCAGTTCCAGCAGGTAGCAGCCCAGGGCGAAGCGGCCGGGCGAGCTGCGAAAGCCGTGGAAGGTGCGCCGCAGCCGGGCCGAATCCAGGCGCGCCATGGCACCCGTCCGGCGCTGCTCGATCTGCACGTCCAGATGGTTGAAGAAGTCGAGGTTGCCGGAGAAGCGCTTGGCGCTGCGCCTTGCGTGGCGGGCGATCACGGTGATGCGCCCCGTGGCCGGGGTCAGCAGGTGCAGGATGCGGTCCGCCTCGGCGAAGTCCACGGAACGCAGCAGCAGCGCCTCTGTGTGGTGGGTGGTCATTGCCCTGCCTTGTCCGCATAACGGTAGCCGGCCCGGTCCGGTCGATCTCGGGTGGACGGGCCGCCTTGCCCCCTGCCCCGTGCAGGCGCGCCTCCGTCCGAGCCGGACGGCCTCGCCGCCCTGCTCTGCCCGTTGACGAGTCACCCTGCCCTGCCCGACTGCCGACCGGGCCGACTGAGCCGCGGCGACCGGGGGCGGCCCGGCCTGGCCGCCCTGCCCGACCGACCGGACCCGGCCCGCCCGACCGCCCGGCCAGCCGATCAGCCGACCGCCCGCCGATTTAATGCATAAATCGGCTCACCGGTAGTGACAAGCATGCCAAAAAGACGTTATGCTCGCCCCGAAGCGGCGCCCTGCCGCCCGTCCAGCCCGCCCGGCCCGGGACGCCCGGGCAGAGGAGCCGACAGTTCGTGCCTACCACCAAGCCGGCCGAGGAAGTTGAGCGCGTCGCCATTCGTTTTGCAGGCGACTCCGGTGATGGCATGCAGCTCACCGGAACCAAGTTCAGCGAAGCGAGCGCGCTCGCCGGCAACGACCTCTCCACCTTCCCGGATTTCCCCGCCGAAATTCGCGCGCCCGCCGGCTCGCTGGCCGGCGTCTCGGGTTTCCAGGTGCACTTCGCTTCCGAAGAAATCCGCACGCCCGCCGATCACCCGGACGTGCTGGTGGCCATGAACCCGGCCTCGCTGCGCACCAACATCGGCGATCTTTTGCCCGGCGGCATGCTGGTGGTCAACAGCGACGCCTTCAACAAGGCCAACATCGAACGCGCCGGTTACGAAGACGACCCGCTGGAAGCGCTGCGCGACCGCTACCGGGTGGTGGAAATACCGCTGACCTCGATGAACCGGGCGGCGCTCGCCGACCTGAAGCTCGGCACGCGCGAGATGGACCGCTGCAAGAACTTTTTCGCGCTGGGCATGATGTACTGGCTGTACAACCGCCCGGTGGAGCCCACAGAACGCTGGCTTGGGCAAAAGTTCAAGGGCAGCGTGCTCGAGGCCAACCTGCGCGTGCTGAAGGCGGGGCATGCCTTCGGCGAAACCTCGGAGCTGTTTCCGGTCTCCTTCGTGGTGCCGCGCGCCAAGATCCAGCCCGGCCTGTACCGCAACATCAACGGCAGCACGGCGCTGGCGCTCGGCATCGTGGCTGCGGGCGTGCAGATGAAGCTGCCCGTGTTCCTGGGCGCCTACCCGATCACGCCCGCCAGCGAGGTGCTGCACGAACTCGCAAGGCACCGCAACTTCGGCGTCAGGACCTTTCAGGCCGAGGACGAAATCGCGGCCATCGCCTCGGCGATCGGCGCTTCCTTCGTCGGCCACCTGGGCGCCTGCACCACCAGCGGGCCGGGCTTCATCCTGAAGCAGGAAGCGATCGGCCTTGCGGTGATGACCGAGCTGCCGGTGGTGATCTTCGACATTCAGCGCGCCGGCCCTTCCACCGGCATGCCCACCAAGACCGAACAGGCCGACCTGCTGGCCGCCGTGTACGGCCGCAACAGCGAGAGCCCGCTGCCGGTGCTCTCGCCCTCCTCGCCGGGCGACTGCTTCTTCACCGCCATCGAAGCCTTTGCCATGGCGGCGAAGTACATGACGCCGGTGGTGGTGCTCTCGGACGGCTACCTGGCCAACAGCTCGGAGCCCTGGGCGATCCCCGACGTGGACGCCCTGCCCCGGCCTGCGGTGAACTTCCACACGGAGCCCGAGGGCTTTGCGCCCTACCGGCGCGACCCGGACACCCTGGCGCGACCCTGGGCCATCCCCGGCACGCCGGGCCTGGAGCACCGCCTGACCGGACTGGAGAGCCAGGAGCACACCGGCAATGTTTCCTACCTGCCGGAGAACCACGAGGCCATGGTGCGGCTGCGCGCCGAGAAGGTGGCCGGCATCGCAAGCGAACTGCCGCCCACGGAAGTGAACGGGGGCGATGGCAAGCTGCTGGTGGTCGGCTGGGGCGGCACCTACGGCGCCATCACCGAGGCGGTGAACCAGGCCAGGCAGGAGGGCCTGCCGGTCTCGAGCATTCACCTGCGCCACCTGAACCCCTTCCCGGCAGATCTCGGCGCGCTGCTGGAGCGCTTCGAGCAGGCCCTGGTCTGCGAGCTGAACTCGGGGCAGCTCTGGCGCATGCTGCGGGCCGAGTACCTGAAGCCGGTGGATCTGCTCGGCAAGGTGCAGGGGCAGCCCTTCAAGGTTTCTGAAATTCGCGAGCGCATCGACACGCTGCTCGGAAAAGGAGGCACGTGATGGCGGCGGCCGAACAAAGCACGCTCAAGGTCAAGGATTTCGTTTCCGACCAGGATGTTCGCTGGTGCCCGGGCTGCGGCGACTACTCGATTTTGAAAAACCTGCAGCGGGTGATGCCGGAGATTGGCGTGCCCCGCGAGAACATCGTGTTTGTTTCGGGCATCGGCTGTTCGAGCCGCTTTCCGCTGTACATGAACACTTTTGGCTTTCACACCATTCACGGGCGCGCGCCCGCCTTCGCCACCGGCATGAAGGCCGCCAGGCCCGACCTCTCGCTGTGGGTGGTGACGGGCGACGGCGACGGGCTTTCGATCGGCGGCAACCACCTGCTGCACGTGCTGCGCCGCAACCTGGACATGCAGATTCTGCTCTTCAACAACCGGGTGTACGGCCTGACCAAGGGGCAGTATTCGCCCACCTCGCATCTTGGCATGCAGACCAAGTCCACGCCCCAGGGCTCCATCGACTACCCGGTGGACCCCATTTCCTTTGCGCTGGGCGCCGGCGCGACCTTCGTGGCGCGCACCATCGACATCGACGCGCCCGGCCTGCAGCGGGTGCTGAAGAGCGCCGCGGAGCACCCGGGCACGGCCTTCATCGAAATCTTGCAAAACTGCCCGGTGTACAACGACAACGAGTGGCTGGACGTGCAGGACCGCAAGACCCGGCCGATCAGCGCCCTCGTGCTGGAGCACGGCGACCCGCTGGTGTTCGGCCCCCCCGACCAGCGCAAGGGCATCCGCATCCAGGACGGCGTGCCCTCCATCGTGGAGCTGGCCGAGGGGGAGAATCCGCTGGAGCAGGGCGTGGCCGTGCACGACGCCCACTCGGAAAACCCCTCCTACGCCTTCGCGCTGGCGAGCCTGGCGCGCCCGGACTTCCCGCTGCCTGTGGGCATCCTGCGCTCCGTGAGCCGGCCTACCTACGAGACGCTGCTGGACGAACAGGTCAAGGCGGCCGGGGCGGAACGCGGCCCGGGCGACCTGAAAAAGCTGCTGCACAGCGGCGAGACCTGGACGGTGGAAGCATAAGCGCCGGCATCGACCAGGGATTGGGCCGGCGGTAACGGCCTGGCGGCAGGTTTACGAGCGGCACCGCGTCCAGCATGTGTTTGGACGCATACCCTTTGGCTTGCTGGCGGACGTTGACAAGCCGACCGCTCAGCCAAGACCTGTATGAGACTTCAGCGTCTCGCCAATTTCGGCAGGTGCCTGACTTACCAACGGACGTGGCCGGGTACCGCCGCGAAGCGGTGGGGCCCGGCCCTATCGGCCACGAAACACTCAGCATTTCCGCACATCTGAAGCGATTCTATCGCAATCCAAA
>CAZJXU010000290.1:0-5632 GCA_964550095.1 uncultured Spirochaetales bacterium
GCGCACGGGCTGGGGCACGGACACTTCGACCGGCTGAACTGGCTCTTCTACGATAACGGGCGGGCTGTTGTCCCGGACTACGGCGCGGCGCGCTTCTTGAACATCGAGCAGAAAAACGGCGGCCACTACCTGCCGGAGAACCTGAGCTACGCGAAGCAGACCGTCGCCCACAACACGCTGGTGGTCGATGAGACCAGCCAGTTCGGCGCACAGGTCGATGCGGCGGAGGCCGCCCCGCCGGATGTCCTGTTCGTGCACATGGAGGGTTCCGCGCAGGCCGTGGCCGCACGGGAGGCATCGGCCTGGCCGGGCGTGAAATACGAGCGTGCGCTGGTGCTGATACCGCGCGGAAGCGCCGCCGCCGGGCGAACGCCGCTGGTGCTCGAGGTGGGGCGCGTGCGCAGCGACGCCGCGCGGCGCATGGACCTTCCGCTTTGGTACCGGGGCCAGTTCATCGCATCCGAGCCGCGCATCAAAGCCGCCAGCGCGGCCCTCGCGCCGCTCGGCGCACGGGCCGGCTACCAGCACCTTTGGCGCCGCGGCGACGCCGACCTCCAGGCCGACACGCCCTACCAATTCACCTGGCTGCTGGGCGGACGCTTCTACACGTGGAACCTCGCAGCGGATTCGCCCGCGTCGATTGTTCATGCCGAAGTGGGCGCGAACGACCCGAGCTTCAACCTGCGCCGCGAAACCGGTGTTTTGCTGCGCTCGGCGCCGGCGCGCAGCCTGAACTGGACCGGCCTGCTCGAGGCCCACGGCGAGTACAACGGCGCGCGCGAATTCACGGTCGGCAACCGGCCCACTGCAAAGCTGCGGGCGCGGGTTGGCGCCGGCGACACGGACATCATACTGTTTGAAGAGGGCGCGGAGACGGAAAGGGTGGTCGCGATCGCCTGGAACAGCACGGACGAACAGACGCACCGGGGCACCATCGACGGCCAGGAATACACCTGGACGGGCCCCTTCGAAATTTTCTGCCGGGGACGGCACTGCGAAAAGGAGACAACACGATGAAGTTCAAGGGCTTGCGCTGGCTCATGGTCAGCCTCGTGGCGCTCGCCACGGTGATCAACTACATCGACCGGAACGCGCTGGCCGTGATGTGGCCGGAGATTTCGAAGGAACTCGGGCTGGACAAGAACGACTACGCCCTGATCCTTTCCTTCTTCATGGTCGGCTACGCCATCGGCCAATCGCTGTTCGGGAAGATATTCGACGCGATCGGCACGCGCCTCGGCTTCGTGGTCGCTATCACGGTGTGGTCCATCTCGGTGGCGCTGCACGGCGCGGCGAGCAACGCGGTGGCCTTCTGCATGGCGCGCTTCGGCCTGGCAGTCGGCGAGGCGGGCAACTGGCCCGGCGCCACCAAGGCCAACGCGGAGTGGTTCCCGGTCAGCGAACGCGCTCTGGCGCAGGGCATCTTCAACGCCGGGGCATCCGTCGGCGCCGTCGTTTCGGCGCCGCTGATCGCGCTGCTGTACCTGGCGCTCGGCTGGCAGGCGACCTTCGTGGTGATCGGCGTGGTCGGCTTCCTGTGGGTCGTGCCCTGGGTGATCGTTTACAAGTCCGGGCCCGACACCACCCCTGGCTGGAAGCAAGCGAGCGCGAGTACATCCTCACGGGGCAAAGGCCGGAGTCCGAAACGGCGGAAACGGCCGAAGAGATGTATGCACCCGGCTGGATGGAGATGCTGAGCTACCGGCAGACCTGGGCTGTCATCAGCTCGCGCTTCTTCCTCGACCCGGTGTGGTGGCTGTTTGTTTCGTGGCTGCCCATCTACCTGGCAGACCAGTTCGGCTTCGACGTAAAGCAGATAGGGCTCTTCGCGTGGGTGCCCTACGTCGGCGCCGCCGTCGGCAGCATCTTCGGCGGCTGGCTGGCCGGCCGACTGATCGCACGCGGCTGGTCCGTCAACCGCACGCGCAAGACGGTGATTACATTCGGCGGCGTGGTCATGCTGCCTGCCCTGCTAGCGACCACGGCGGCGGCGACGCCGCTCGCCGCGGTGCTGCTGATCGCCGTGATCCTGTTCGGCTTCCAGACTGCAATCGGCAACATCCAGACCCTCCCCAGCGACTTCTTCTCCGGCGCTTCCGTCGGTTCGCTGGCGGGCGTCGGCGGCACCGCTGCCGTGGTCGGCGTGCTGATCACCACCTGGATCGTGCCGGTCATCACGCAGACTTCCTACGTTCCCTTCTTCGTGATGGGCGCGCTGCTCGTACCACTGGCAGTGGGCTCCGTCTGGCTGTTCGGGGGAACGATCGGTCCGGTGCGTCCGGAATCCACCACACAACAAGGAGGTTCGTTGACATGAAGGAGTTCGAAAGCAAGGTGATCGTGGTCGCGGGCGGCGCCCGTGACATCGGCCGGGCGGTCTCGCTGAAGCTGGCCGCCGAAGGCGCACGCGTCGTCTTTGGCTGGTGCAACAACGAGGCGAACGCCAAGGAGACGCTCGCTGCCATCGAGGGTGCGGGCGGAACTGCAACCGCCGTGCGCGCGGACATGACAAAGGGCGACGAGGTGCAGGCGCTGATCGACCAGGCCTGCGGGCAATACGGCGGCGAGCTGCACGGGCTGGTCAACGTCACTGGCGGGCTGGTTGCGCGCCGCCCGCTGGCGGAGATGGACGCGGACTTCCTGGAAGGCGTGCTGCGCCTGAACGTAACGAGTGCATTCCTTGCGGTGAAGGCTGCAGTGCCGCACATGAAAGCGGGCGCAAGCATCGTCAACTTCGCATCGCAGGCCGGGCGCGACGGGGGCGGCCCGGGCGCCGCGGCCTACGCTGCGTCGAAGGGCGCGGTGATGACCATGACGCGCGCCTTCGCCAAGGAACTCGGGCCAAACGGCATCCGCGTGAACTGCGTGTGCCCGGGCATGATCAGCACTGCCTTCCACGACGAGTTCACGAAGCCCGAGGTGCGCGCCAACGTGGCCGCCGCCACGCCGCTGCGCCGCGAAGGCCGCTCCGAGGAGGTGGCGGAAGTGACTGCACACCTGCTCTCGCCCCGGAACAGCTTCATGACCGGCGCCAGCGTCGATATCAACGGCGGGACCTGCTTCTCCTGATCGGAGTCGAAACGTGACTGAGCAGAGCGTCGCCGCCCTCGGCGAATGCATGGTCGAAATCCGGCTCGCGCGCGGCGGGGAAGCCTTCGCCGCGCCCGTGCTGGATGCGGCCATGGGTTTCGGGGGCGACACGCTCAACTTCGCCCTGTACCTCGCCCGGCTCGGGCAGCCGGTGGAGTACGTAACGGCGCTCGGCGACGACGTACTCAGCGGCTGGCTGCTGGAGCAGTGGCGGAAGGAGGGAGTCGGCAGCAGACACGTGCTGCAGATAGCAGGCGCCGTTCCGGGGCTGTACCTGGTCACCACCGACGAACAGGGCGAGCGCTCCTTCACCTACTGGCGGGAGCAGGCCCCGGTGCGACGGATGCTGGACGACCCCGTGCAGGCCGAGCAGGTCTTCGACGCCCTGCTCGGCTTCGACCTTTTATACCTGTCGGGCATCACGCTTGCGCTGTTCCCGCCTCCGGCCCGGGAGCGCCTGCTCAAGTTCCTCGCCCGGCGCCGGGAGCGGGGCGCGCGCAACGTGTTCGACAACAACTACCGGCCCCGGCTGTGGCCGAAGCCTGCTGAAGCGCGGGCCGCCTTCGATGCGATCTTTGAAGTCTGCGACCTGGCCCTGGCCTCGGCGCACGACCAGCGGGCGCTGTACGGAAACGCCGGCGACCTGGAGATCATCGAGCACCTGCAGGCGCGGGGCGTTAGCGAGGTGGTCCTCAAGCTGGGTTCGGAAGGCGGGTGCATGGTGGCCTGCGAAGGGCGCGTGGAAGCGGTCGCCTCGGTACAGCCGGCGCGCGTGGTTGACACCACGGCTGCAGGCGACTCCTTCAACGCGGGCTACCTGGCCGCCCGCATCAAAGGCCGGGGCGGCGCCGAAGCAGCCGCGGCGGGGAGCAGACTGGCGGCACACGTGGTGCAGCACCCGGGGGCGATCACGCCGCGCGACGCCATGACGGCGGACTGCGAAGGGGATGATTAATCGGCCGTGCGGTGCGCCGGCGCCATCCGCTACGAACCATTTCGGCGCTCTGGCAGGGACAGCGGCGACGATTGATTGTTGGCAGGACGCGCGACGTCGCCCGCCTTGCCGCGCTGTGCTCGCCGGAACCATCCGCTACGCGAACCGTTACGGCGTTTTCAGTTTTCGGTCGCGGCCGCGACGGATGCCGCCAGGGCCAGCGCCTCCCTCGCCAGTTTTCCGATCTGCCCGAAGTCGCCTGCATCCAGCAGTTCCTCGGACGTAATCCACGTGCTGCCGATGCAGCGCACATTCGGCAGCGCCAGGTACGCCGCCGCATTGGCGGGCGTTACGCCCCCGCTCGGGCAAAACGAAACTTCCGGCAGGGGCCCGTGCAGGTCATGGATCACATCGACGCCCCCGCTCCGCTCCGCCGGGAAGAACTTCTGAAAGCGGTAGCCGCGTTCGAGCAGGGTCATGCACTCGGAGGGCGTATTCGCGCCGGGCAGCCAAGGCAGCTCCGCCGCCGCGGCCAGCGCCGGTGTGGCGCCGGGGCTGACCGCGAACTGTGCGCCGGCATCCCGGATACGCGCGAAGTCCTCGGGAAGGCGCACGCTGCCCGCGCCCACGATCAGTTCCGGAACGGCCTCCCGCATCGCGCGGATCGCGTCCAGCGCAGCCGGGGTGCGCAGCGTCACCTCCGCAGCGCCGAGGCCGGCCTCATGCAGCGTCCGCGCCAGCAGCGGCGCATCTTCGCTGCGCTCCATGATGATCACCGGCAGAACCGGCAGGTCTTTCAGTAACGCGGATGCGTCCATGGCATTGCTCCCTTTGCATGCAGCTTAGCAAATACTTTCTTCCCGTGTATGCGTGTATGCGTTCAAACATACCCTGGACGGGCGCCCCGGAATTCCGGTAGAATGGCATGATGAGGGCGCCGCAGCCCCTCGCCTGAAATTCCGGTAACATCACCCGACGAGGACTCAGTACATGGCCAGGAAAAAGCTGCCGTACGGCACCCAGATATTCAGCCATCTCCGCGAAAAGGGGAGGTACTACGTGGACAAGACCCGCTTCGCCAAGCGGCTGATCGACGGGGAAAAGCACAACTTCCTCTCCCGCCCGCGGCGCTTCGGGAAGACCTTGTTCGCCTACACCCTGCGGGAGCTGTTCGGAGGCAATAAGAATCTGTTCAAGGGGCTCTACATCTACGACAAGTGGGACTGGACGGTGACGTACCCGGTGCTGTTCTTCAGCCTCGGGAGCGGCGCCAGCCATGAGCCTGATGGGCTTCAAAGGAGCATTCTGTCGCAATTGAGAAGACTCGAAGACAGGAACGACGTGACACCGAAACACGAGAGCATGTCGGAACGACTCCCCTACCTGGTCAAGGAGCTTGCCAGGGAAAAGGGGCAGCGCGTCGTCATCCTGGTGGACGAATACGACAAACCGATCACCGATGCGCTTGAGACGGAGGATGCCGCACGGGCCAACCGCGATTGCCTGAGTGAGTTTTACGCAACCATCAAGCGTTGCGAAGAGGACATCCATTTCAGCTTCCTGACCGGGGTAACCAGGTTTTCCTATACGAGTTTGTTCTCGGGGTTT